>NZ_JBSFPS010000150.1:0-24243 GCF_053588315.1 Streptosporangium sp. NPDC003464
GCGCACCGGCGCCACGCTGAAGTGGTTCTCGGTCACCGACGAGGGCCGCCTGGACCTGTCGAACCTCGAAGAGCTGATCACCGAGCGCACGAAGATCGTTTCGATCGTGCACCAGTCCAACGTGCTCGGCACGGTCAACCCGGTCGACCAGGTGCTCGCCAGGGCCCGCCAGGTCGGGGCGCTGATGATGCTGGACGCCTCTCAGTCGGTGCCCCACCAGCAGGTGGACGTCGCCGCGCTCGGCGTGGACTTCCTGGCCTTCACCGGGCACAAGGTCGTCGGCCCCTCCGGGATCGGCGTGCTGTGGGGCCGCGGGGAGCTGCTCGAGGCCATGCCCCCCTTCATGGGCGGCGGGGAGATGATCGAGGCGGTCTGGATGGACCACTCGACCTACGCCCCCGCGCCGCACAAGTTCGAGGCGGGCACTCCGCCGATCGTCGAGGCCATCGGGCTCGGCGCCGCGGTGGACTACCTGTCGGCGATCGGCATGGACGCCGTCGTCCAGCACGAGCGGGAGCTCACCGGGTACGCGCTCGGCGCGCTGGGTGAGATCCCCGGCCTGAAGGTGATCGGCCCGGAGAGCCTGGACCGGCGCGGTGGCACGGTGTCGTTCACCCTTGAGGGGATTCACCCGCACGACGTTGGGCAGATCCTGGATGACAACTTCGGCGTGGCAGTGCGCGTGGGGCATCACTGCGCCCGCCCGCTGCACCTGAGGTTCGGGATTCCCGCGACCACGCGGGCGTCCTTCTATCTCTACAACACCCCGGCCGAGATCGACGCCCTGGTCCGCGGCCTCCACCACGTGCAGAAGGTGTTCGCCTAGCCATGCCGGAGCAGTTGAGATGATCGCCGAGTCCATGTACCAGGAGTTGATCCTGGAGCACTACAAGCACCCCCAGGGGCGGGGCCTGCGCGACCCGTACGACGCCGAGGTCCACCACGTGAACCCGACGTGCGGTGACGAGATCACCATGCGCGTGAAGCTGGGTGACGGCGGCAAGGTCGAGGACGTCTCCTACGACGGCCAGGGCTGCTCCATCAGCCAGGCCGCGGCTTCGGTGCTGCACGAGCTGACCGCCGGCTCGACCGTGGACGAGACGCTCGCGGTGGTGGAGGAGTTCACCCGGCTCATGCAGAGCAGGGGCCAGGTCGAGGCGGACGAGGAGGTCCTCGGGGACGCGGTGGCGTTCGCCGGGGTCGCCAAGTTCCCGGCCCGGGTCAAGTGCGCGCTGCTGGCCTGGATGGCCTACAAGGACGCGGTTGTGAGGAGTTCTACATGAGCAAGCCTGTTGAGACGCCGACCGCGGCGTACGACGGGGAGACCACCCTTGACGAGGTCATGGAGGCCCTCAAGGACGTGGTCGACCCCGAGCTCGGCATCAACGTCGTCGACCTCGGGCTGATCTACGGGGTCAACCTCGACGCCGCCGAGGCCGGTGCCCCGCCGATCGCCACCATCGACATGACGCTGACCAGCGCGGCCTGCCCGCTGACCGACGTCATCGAGGACCAGGCGCACTCCGCCCTGGACGGCATGGTCTCCGACGTCAAGATCAACTGGGTCTGGCTCCCGCCGTGGGGTCCGGACAAGATCACTGACGACGGGCGTGAGCAGCTGCGCATGCTCGGCTTCAACGTCTGACCCCCCTTTTTCCCGGCACGGCTCGCACCTGACTGGTGCGGGCCGTGCTGAATTGTGTGAGAGGATGCCCGGAGCCGGGAAGAAAAGCCCGGCTCGGAGTGTTGCCTCCACCAACGGACAAGCGTCCACATCATGTCGGACGCCCCGGATCACCTGGCGCTGCGAAGGCCGGGTATGCTTGATCGTGGTTTGACTGCGTGCGGGTAAGCTAGACCCGCCCCGTGCGGTGCGCCTCGACTTGCACCGCACCACCGCCCCCTAATCGGGCGTTGATCGAGCGCGGCCTCAGGCCGCGCGTTCCAGGCTCGTCCTTTCGCAGAAGTGACGTGCCCCCGTTCTTCTATCGAAAGGCACGAACCTTCGTGACCATGCTTGACGCTGCCCTGCCCGAAATCACCGGCATCCCCGAGGTTCCCGCCGGGCCGTCCGAGTTCACCCTCCTCGGCCTGCCGAAGCCGCTGGTGACCGGGCTCTCCCGCCAGGGCATCGACAGCCCCTTCCCCATCCAGCGCGCGACGATCCCCGACATCCTCGCCGGCAGCGACGTCCTGGGCCGCGGTCAGACCGGCTCGGGCAAGACGCTGGCCTTCGGCCTGCCCATGATGGCCCGCATCGCCGGCGGCAAGGCCCGCCCGGGCCGCCCCCTCGCCGTCGTCCTGGTGCCCACCCGTGAGCTGGCCATGCAGGTGACCGATGCGCTGGAGCCGCTCGGCCGCGGCCTGTCCCTGCGGATGAAGACCGTCGTCGGCGGCATGTCCATGGGCCGGCAGATCGAGGCGCTGCGCCGCGGCGTCGAGGTCGTCGTGGCCACCCCGGGCCGGCTGACCGACCTGATCCAGCAGGGCGAGTGCACGCTGGACGAGGTCCAGGTGACCATCCTGGACGAGGCCGACCACATGTGCGACCTGGGCTTCTTCCCGGTCGTCAGCGCGATCCTGCAGCAGACCCCGGCCGACAGCCAGCGCCTGCTGTTCTCCGCCACCCTCGACGGTGACGTGGACAAGCTCGTCCGCCGCTTCCTCACCGACCCGGTGACCCACTCCATGGCCCCGGCCGCCTCCTCGGTCGACACCATGGAGCACCACGTGCTGGAGGTGCACCGCGACGACAAGTTCCCGGTGACCGCCGAGATCGCCAACCGTGAGGGCCGGACCATCATCTTCGTGCGCACCCAGCACGGAGTGGACCGCCTGTGCAAGCAGCTGGCCCAGGTCGGCATCAAGGCCGGCGGCCTGCACGGCGGCAAGCGCCAGAACCAGCGCACCCGCATCCTGGCCGAGTTCAAGGAAGGTGCGATCAACGTCCTGGTCTGCACCGACGTCGCGGCCCGCGGCATCCACGTCGACAACATCAGCCTGGTGCTGCACGTCGACCCGCCGCAGGACCACAAGAGCTACCTGCACCGCGGCGGCCGTACCGCCCGCGCCGGGGAGAAGGGCACCGTCATGACGCTGGTGCTCCCCAACGAGCGCCGCTCCACCGACGCGATGACCCGCCGCGCGGGCATCAAGCCCTTCCGCCTCAAGGCCACCCCGGGCCACCCGCGCCTGGAGGAGGTCGCCGGCGCCCGCCAGCCCAGCGGCGAGCCGATCCCGGTCTGGGAGCCCTCGGCTCCGGCCGCCAAGCAGCGCGAGCGCCGTGGGTTCGGCGGCAACGGCGGCGGCCGGGGTCCGCGCCGCTTCCGTGACCGTCCCGGCCACGGCGGCGAGGGCCACCAGCCCCGCGAGCGCTCCTACGGCGACGAGGGCCGCGGCGGCGAGCGCGGCAACAGCGGCAACGTGAGCGACCTGCGCGGCCAGTACCGCTCCGGCGGCGGCTACCGCGGTGACCGTTCCGGCGGTGGTTACCGCTCCGACCGTCCCGCGGGCGACCGCGAGCCGTTCCGCGGCGACCGTTCCGGCGGCTACCGCTCCGGCGAGCGCCAGGGCGGCGGCTACCGCAGCGGCGAGCCGTTCCGCGCCGAGGGCCGTTCCGAGGGCCGCGGTGACGGCCGCGGCGCCGCGCGCGGCGGCTTCCGCGGCGGGCGCCAGGGCGGGCACGGCACGGGCGGTCACGGCCGCTGATCACGTCTGCGGGCCGCCACGGCGGCCGATCCACCGGTTGACCGACGGAGGGGCCGGTACGGCAGTGGCCGTGCCGGCCCCTCCGTCATGCCCGGGGACCCGCGCCCCGGGCGGCGTCCGGGTGGCGCGGACGTGGCGGAGCCTACCGGTCGGCGCCTACGCCGTCATGCGCGGTCCGGTCGAGGAACTGCTGGCCGGCCGGTGCCGACAGGCCGGTCGGCAGCGCCGGAGCGGGCTCCGGGGCGGTCTCCGGGGTGGAGTCGGGAGTGACCTCCGGGGCGGCCCGGTCGGTCTCCGCGGGTGTCGCCCGTTCCAGGAAGCGGAGCAGCTCGACGGGGAAGGGCAGCACGAGGGTGGAGTTCTTCTCGGCGGCGACTTCGACGACGGTCTGGAGCAGGCGCAGTTGCAGCGCGGCGGGGTGCGCGGCCATCGTCTCGGCGGCCTGGGCGAGCTTCTCCGAGGCCTGCAGCTCCCCCTCGGCGGTGATGATGCGGGAGCGCCGTTCACGTTCCGCTTCGGCCTGCCGTGACATGGACCGCTTCATCGAGTCGGGCAGCGCCACGTCCTTGATCTCGACGCGGTCGATGTGCACCCCCCAGCCCACGGCAGGGCTGTCGATCATCAGTTCCAGGCCCTGGTTGAGCCGCTCCCGGTTGGACAGCAGGTCGTCCAGGTCACTCTTGCCGATGATCGAACGGAGCGAGGCCATCGCGACCTGACGGATGGCGGCTTCGTAGTCCTGGACGTCGACGGTCACACGCACCGGGTCGATGACCCGGAAGTAGATGACGGCATCCACGTGAACCGTCACGTTGTCACGGGTTATGCCGTCCTGGGCAGGCACCGGCATGGTGACGATCTGCATGTTGACCTTGTGCAGACGGTCGGCGATCGGCGCGATCAGGGCGAGTCCGGGGCCGCGGGTCCCGGGGCGGACCTGCCCGAACCGGAAGACGACGCCCCGCTCGAACTGCTTGACGATCCGTACGCTGGCCCTGAGCCCCACCGCGCCCAGCGCGAGGACCGCCGCCAGCGTGGAGATGACGAAAGTGCTCATTTCATCCTCCCGTGTCTGCCACCGATCCCGCTGATCCAGCTCTCCCGGCGGCCGGAGGCACCGTGGACCGATGAACGGCACACCTCCCGGAGATGTCCGTCCGCCGGGCGGGGTCTCCTCGTCTCCGCCCACCCGGACTTTTCTATCGTAGCCCGATATAAATATCCGATATGTCCTTTTTGTGAAATGGGGGTGGGCCGTCGCGGACGGCGGACGTCGCGGGGCGCCTCCCGGGGGCGGGCAGGAGTGTCACCGCGCCGCCGATATGTCGTGTCACGATACGCTTGTGCCGTGGTGAATCGAGAGCCCGGGCAGCCGCGGCATGTCGCGGAGGCGGTCGAGGACGAGAGCGCGGCGTTCGAACCCCTGACGAAGCAGGATTTCGAGGCGCTGGCCCGTTTCCGCTCCGGGATCCGCCGCTATCTGCGTCTCGGCGAGGAGATGGTGCGCAGGAACGGCCTCACCCCGCAGCAGTATCAGCTGATGCTGGTCTTGAAGGGGTTCCCCGACCGGGAGTGGGCGACCGTGCGGGAGCTCGCCGACCGGCTCCAGCTGCGCCACCACAGCGTGGTCGAACTGGTCGATCGGGCACAGGGGCAGGGACTCGTGGCGCGGGAGGCGCATCCGAGCGACGGCAGGGCGGTCCGGGTGCTGCTGACGGCGGAGGGGGAGCGGGTCCTGGCGCGCCTGAGCGCGCTGCACCGCGACGAGCTGCGGCGCATGGATGCGGCGCTCGCCCTCCCGGTCTGGAACAGCGCCCCCAGGGAGGGCCACCCGCCCGCTCCGTGATTGCGGCCGGCGCGCCGGCGTGTGAGGGCCGCGCCCTTCCCACGGTACCGGGGGGTGCCGGCGAGAGCCGGGCCCGCCGCGGCGCCCGAGGAGTCGTCGGTGCGTGAGGGCCGCGCCCGTCCGTCCGTGACGCTGCGGGCGGGGCTGTCACGGCGCGGTCGGCGCCACCGTGACCGCCCGGCCGAGGCGGGCGACGTTGACCACCGGCCGGTCCGCCTAGCCCGTCCGGACCGGCTTCCAGCGGTAGGCGTCCGTCCAGAAGACGCACTTGAGCTTGCGACTGTGCGGGGCGTGGTTCATCGAGTAGCCGTAGGCTCCGCGCTGCTCCCTGGAGCAGGTGAGATGCTCGCCGACGCAGTCCCAGTGGTTCCTGTGCTTGTAGTAGTACCGGTTCTTGGGCGGATGCTTCTCGTTGCAGTACGGCCGCGCGGCGGTGTCCGCGGCGGCGGCGGTGCCCGCGGTGCCCGCGGCGGCGGTGGGGGGAAGCGTGACCAGCAGGAGGCAGGCGGTGGCGACGGTCGCCGTGAAGACGGTTCTCATGGTTCCTCGGGCGGGGGGACGGAGGAGAGAGCATGATCGGCTCGTCGCAGGAGTCTAAGCCGTTCCGGCTCTGACGGGCGGATGGAGGTGCACCTCACGGTCGAGCGTGCGGCCCGGGTCCCGCCCACGACTGCCGGCGGGTCACCTCCTGGGCGGCGGTCGGCGGCGACGGCCGCCGCAAGCCGCTGTGGTGCACGCTGCGCCACGTCCACGCCGACCGGCTGTCCACGGTCCAGGGCGGGGCCGTGGCCGTCGTCAGCGACAGCACGGAGCCGTGGACGGGCGAGCTGGAGCTCGTGCGGCGGGGCCTGGGCGGCGGTCGCCTTCCCGCCCGGTGCTCCGCCGCGTCAACGGATGACCCGTGGACCGCCAATCCATGTCCAGAGCGTGGACGCGCATCCACGCGGGCCCGGCGGCCCATTACTCTGGGAGGGCACATCCGACGATGCCGAGAGAGATCATGAAGACCTTCGAAGAGCTGTACGCCGAGCTGTCCGACAAGGCGCGCACCCGTCCCGAGGGCTCGGGGACCGTGGCCGCACTGGACGCCGGGGTCCATGCCATCGGCAAGAAGGTCGTGGAGGAGGCCGCCGAGAGCTGGATGGCGGCCGAGCACGAGTCGAACGAGCGGGCCGCCGAGGAGATCTCCCAGCTCCTCTACCACGTGCAGGTTCTCATGATTGCGAAAGGGATCGGGCTGGACGAGGTCTACAAGCATCTGTGAACCGGTGCGCCCGGCTCCAGCCTCGTAGGAACCAACATCCACGTAAGGAATCTCCACGCCATGCTGCGTCTCGCCGTCCCCAACAAGGGCGCCCTCACCGAGGCCGCCCAGACGATACTCAAAGAAGCCGGATACCGCGCGCGCAAGGACACCAAGGAGCTCGTGGTCGTCGACCCCGACAACTCCTGCGAGCTGTTCTTCCTGCGCCCCAAGGACATCGCCGTCTACGTCGGCGAGGGCACCCTGGACGCCGGGATCACCGGCCGTGACATGCTCCGCGACTCCGGCGCGCAGGTCGAGGAGATCCTGCCGCTCGGCTTCGGCAAGTCGACCTTCCGCTTCGCCGCCGACCCGGGCGGGTTCTCCTCCGTCGCCGACCTCAAGGGCAAGCGCATCGCCACCGCCTACGCCGGCCTGCTGGAGTCCTACCTCGTCGAGCAGGACATCGAGGCCCGGGTGATCAAGCTGGACGGCGCGGTCGAGACCGCGGTCCGGCTGGGCGTGGCCGACGCCGTGGCCGACGTCGTGGAGACCGGCACCACGCTGCGCAACATGGGCCTGGAGGTGTTCGGCGAGCCGATCGCCCGCTCCGAGGCCGTGCTGATCAGGCAGGTCGACGGCCCGCAGAGCCCGGGACTGCAGCAGCTCGTCCGCCGCCTGCAGGGCGTGCTGGTGGCGCGCGACTACGTGATGATGGACTACGACATCCGGGTCGAGCGGATCGAGGAGGCCATCGCCCTCACCCCCGGCATGGAGGGCCCCACGGTCTCCCCCCTGCACCGGGAGGGCTGGGTCGCCGTCCGCGCCATGGTGCCGCGCAAGGGGCACCAGCAGGTGATGGACCAGCTCTGGGAGATCGGCGCCAAGGCCATCCTGGTCACCGCGATCTTCGCCTGCCGCCTCTGAGCGGCGCCCCGTCCCCGATCTGACAAATGTCACCGCCGAACCTGGATCACAGACACTGACGGCGGCGGCCGGGCGCTTCTAGCGTTGAGCGCATGAACGCCATCGCCTTCACCGACGTGAGCAAGAGATACGGGGACGTGCTCGCCGTCGACGGCCTCGACCTCACCGTCGAGGCCGGCCGGACCGTCGCCCTGCTCGGCCCCAACGGGGCCGGGAAGTCCACCTCGATCGGCATGCTGCTCGGCCTGCTCCGCCCGACCCGGGGACGGGTCGAGGTGCTCGGGAGCCCACCGGAGGAGGCGGTGGCCCGGGGCGAGGTCGGCGCCATGCTGCAGAGCGGTGAGCTCATCCCTGAGCTCACCGTCCGCGAGCTGGTGGACTTCGTCCGGCGGCTCTACCCTCGGCCGCTCGGCCTCGACGAGATCCTTCGGACGGCCGACCTCACCGACCTGGCGCGGCGGCGCGCCGACAGGCTGTCCGGCGGCCAGGCCCAGCGGGTCAGGTTCGCCCTGTCCATCGCCGGAGCCCCCCGGGTGCTGGTGCTGGACGAGCCCACCGCGGCCATGGACGTGGAGTCGCGGCTGCGGTTCTGGGAGGGCATGCGCGCCTACGCGGCCGGGGGCCGGACCGTGCTGTTCGCCACCCACTACCTGGAGGAGGCCGACGAGCACTCCGACCGGGTCATCGTGATCGCCCGGGGCCGGGTCGTGGCCGACGGAACCGCCGCGCAGATCAAGGCGGGGGCCGGCGGGCAGACGGTCCGCTTCACCCTGGGCGGGCAGGCCGCCGCCGGGCTGGACGCGCTGCCCGGGGTCACCGCCGTGGAGCTCGACGCGGGCCTGGCCACGCTGCGCACCGCCGACCCCGACGCCACCGTGACCGCCCTCTACAGGGGCACCTCGCTGGACATCCGCGACCTGCGGATCACCGGTGCCGACCTCGAGGACGCCTTCCTCACGCTCACCCAGGAGGTGTGATGCCCGGCTACATCAAGGTCGAGGCGCTGCGGATGCTGCGCAACAAGCGCTACGTCATCTTCGTGGTGGCCTTCCCCGTCGCCTTCTACCTGCTGTCCGCCAACCTCTACGGAGCCGGGGGAGTGGGGGCGGGCGCCGCCCTCATGGTCTCGATGAGCGCCTACGGCGCGCTGGCCGCCTCGATGATGAGCACCGCCGTACCGTGGGCGCAGGAACGGCGGAGCGGCTGGCTCCGTCAGTTGCAGGTCACCCCGCTCGCCAACCGGACGATCATCGTGACCAAGCTGGTCACCGCGCTGCTGCTGGTGCTCCCCTCCATCCTGCTCGTCTGCGCCGCCGCCGTGCTCACCCAGGGCGTCTCGCTCCCGCCGGGGCGGTGGGCCGCGCTGATCCTGGTGATGTGGGCGGGAGCCGTCCCGTTCGCCGCCCTGGGGCTGACCATCGGATCGCTGCTGCCGCCCGACACCGGGCAGCCCGTGGCGGTGATCGGGACGTTCGGGCTGGCGGCCCTGGGTGGGCTCTGGTTCCAGGTGGACGCCCTGCCCTCGACGATGCGGGCCGTCGCGCACGTGATGCCGTCCTTCAGCTACGCCGACATGGGGCGGAGCATCATCGCCGGGCACGGGGTGCCGCTGTCCGACGCCCTGACCGTCGGCGCCTGGGCGGTCGGGCTGGGCGCGGTCGCGCTGGCCGCCTACCGCCGGGCCACCGTGCGGGGATGAGGATCAACCGGGTCTTCACGTTCGGCGGGACGGGGATGGACGAGCGCCCGTCCCGTCGGCGGCGGCTGGCGGGGATGTCCGTCGGCCTGGTGTATCTGTGCTTCCCGGTGCTGGACATCGTCAGCGGCGAGCTGACCGGCGCGGAGGCGTTCTGGGGCGCCCTCGGGCTGGCCGCCTACGTCGCCTGCTTCCTCACCACTGCGCTGTCCCCGCGGGAGTACGGCGCGCTGTCCCCGCTGACCTACGGCTTCATGGGCGCCACCACGGTCCTGGCCGTCTGCCTGCCCTTCCTCTTCGGCGGGAGCTGGCTGAGCCTGCCGGTCTACACGACCGTCGTCTACAGCATGGCGCTGGGCCCCCTGCCGGCGACGCTCGCCATGCTGGCGATGGGCACCGTCGTCGTGCTGGCCGGCCTGCTGTACGAGCACGACCCGGCCAGCACCCTGGTGCTCGTCTTCCAGGTCGTCACCCTCGGCGTCCTGTTCATGAGCGTGCGCGGCACCCGGATACTGGTGGTCCGGCTCCGCCGGGCGCAGCAGGAGGTGGCGCGGCTGGCCGCGGGCGAGGAACGGCTGCGGATCGCCCGGGACCTGCACGACCTGCTCGGCCACAGCCTGTCGCTGATCGTGCTGAAGAGCGAGCTGGCCGGGCGGCTGGCCGAGAACGGCTCCGAGCGCGCCGTGGCGGAGATCCGCGACATCGAGACGGTGGCCAGGCAGGCGCTGGTCGAGGTGCGCGAGGCCGTCAGCGGCTACCGGCAGCGGGACCTCTCGGCGGAGCTGGACGGGGCGCGCGCCGCGCTGGAGGCGGCGGGGACGCAGGTGACGGTCCGGCTCGCCGGGACGCCGCCACCCGGAGTCCTGGACGGGCTGCTCGGCTGGGCGGTGCGCGAGGGGACCACCAATGTCATGCGGCACGCGCGGGCGACCCACTGCGAGATCGCGATCACCCATGACGGGCGGGCCACTACCTTGGAGATCGTGGACAACGGACGTGGGGCGGCGCCGTACGGCCCGGGCAGCGGGCTGAACGGGCTGACCGAGCGGGTGGAGGCGGTGGGCGGGACGGTGTCGGCCGGGCCGCGGGGGAACGGCTTCGCGCTCAGGGTCGCGGTCCCGGCGGCCGGGGAGGCGGGGACATGATCCGGGTCCTGCTGGCCGAGGACCAGGCGATGGTCCGCGGGGCGCTCGCCTCGCTGCTGGGCCTGGAGCCCGACATCGAGGTGGTCGGGGAGGCCGCCTCCGGGCCGGAGGCGCTCACCGTGGCGCTCCGCACCAGGCCGGACGTCGCGCTGCTCGACATCGAGATGCCCGGGGGTGACGGCATCACCGCCGGGGCGCGGATCCGCGAGGCCCTGCCCGGCTGCCACATCGTGATCCTGACCACCTTCGGCCGGCCGGGCTACCTGCGCCGGGCGATGGAGGCGGGCGCGGCGGCCTTCCTGGTCAAGGACAGCCCCGCGCGCGAGCTCGCCGCCGCCGTCCGCCGGGTCCGCGCCGGGGAGCGGGTCGTCGACCCCGGGCTGGCCGCCATGGCGCTCAGCGCGGGGCCCAACCCGCTGTCCCCCCGCGAGCGCGACGTCCTGGCCGCCTCGGCCGGCGGCTCCACCATCGGCGACATCGCCGCGCGCCTGCACCTGTCGGAGGGGACGGTCCGCAACTACCTGTCCTCGGCCATCCAGAAGACCCGTGCCCGCAACCGCATGGAGGCCGTCCAGCACGCCCAGGCCCAGGGCTGGCTCTGATCCGGACCGGCTCCGCGCGGCCGTCGGGGCACGGCGGCGCGGGCCGGGACGGCGGCGCCGCGCCTCAGGCCGACAGCGCCGCGGCCTCCTCCTCCTCGATCTGCCGGTTCCACTCCTTCTTGGAGGAGCGCCAGGCCTCGTCGTCGCGGCCGAGCCGCCAGTAGCCGGAGATGGACAGCTGCGACAGCGGGATGCCGCGCTCGGTCCGCAGGTGGCGGCGGAGCTCCCGGACGGAGCCGGCCTCCCCGTGGACGAAGGCGTGCAGGGCGCCCGGGGGGAAGTCGAGTCCGCGCACGGCGGCGATCAGCGGCTCGCCGGCCGGCGAGCCGCCCCGGTGCAGCCAGGTGATCTTCGCGTCGCCGGGGGTGTCCAGCGGCTGCTCCTCCTCGGGCCCGGCCACCTCCAGGAACACATGGGCCAGGGCGCCGGCGGGCAGGCGCTCCAGGGAGGCGGCGATGGCGGGCAGCGCGCTCTCGTCGCCCGCCATCAGGTGCCAGCCGGCCTCCGGGTCGGGCGCGTAGGCGCCGCCGGGACCGAAGAAGTGGATCTCGTCGCCGGGCCGCGTCCGGGCCGCCCAGGGGCCGGCGAGACCGCTGTCGCCGTGGTAGACGAAGTCGAGCGTCAGCTCGACCGCCTCCGGGTCCCAGGCGCGGACGGTGTAGGTCCGGGTGGTCGGCCACTGCTCGCGGGGCAGGTCGCGCTGGACGGCCGCCAGGTCGAACGGCGCCGGGTAGGTCACCCCGTGCGGGGCGAACAGCAGTTTCACGTAGTGGTCGGTGAACTCGCCCGCGCCGAACCCCGCGAGCCCGTCGCCGCCCAGGACCACCCGGATCATGTGCGGGGTGAGCCACTCCACCCGCTTCACCTCGCCGCGAGTCGTCTTGCGCGCGGGCCGGTCATCTGCCATATGCCACTCCCGATCAACTCACCTTAGGTAACCCTAAGTCGTAGCATACGGGTATTCAGGGCGGTATCTCTCCTGGTGGGCCCTGTGATCGCTTCCGCCCGCCGGTGCGCTCGCGGGGCGGCGCCGCCCGGCCAGGCGCTACCGTGCCTCGGGTGGGACGACCAGCGAAGTTCAGCAACGACCAGATACTCGACGCCGCGGCGGAGCTCGTGGCCGAGGGCGGGCAGGGGGCCGTGACGATCTCGGCGATCGCCGCGAGGCTGGGCGCGCCCAGCGGGTCGATCTACCACCGCTACGCCTCCCGGGACCTGCTGGTGGCGCACCTGTGGATGCGCGCCGCCCGCCGCTTCCAGGAGGGCTACCTGCGCGCGGCGGGACGGGCCGACCCGCACGCGGCGGCGGAGTCGGCCGTCTCGTACGTGGTCGGCTGGTCGGCGGACAACCTCCGGGAGGCGCGGCTGCTCCTGCTCCACCGGCACGAGGACCTGCTGGCCGCCTGGCCCACGGAGCTGGCGGGGGACCTGGCCGCCCTGAACGCCGACCTCGCCGCCGCGCTCTCGGCGCTGAGCGCGCGCTATTTCGGCGCGGAGACCCCGGAGAACCTGGAACGGATCACCTTCGCGCTGGTGGACGTGCCGTACGCGGCCGTCAGGAGGCACCTGATCGCCGGCCGTACCCCGCCCGCCTCGGCGGGCCGCCTGGCGGTGCTCGCCGCCAGGGCGGCGCTGGACGGGTGATCGCGGAGGTCGATGTCCGGGACGGGGCCGAGGTCCGAGACAGGGGAGGGCGCCGTCGAGGCCGCCGGACGGCTCCGCCCGCGACCCGGGCCCGCGGACGGCCTGACCGCCGGGTCCGCGCGGACCACCGGCGCCGCGGAGCGGGCCGGGACGCCCGCGGGGAAATCTACAACGTAAAGGCCGGGCCCGGAGGTCCCGCACGGCCGACTGCCGCGCCGGACCTCCGGACCCCCTACCGCTCCATGGCCATCTGGCGGATCAGGTCGGCCACCCGGACGATCCCCATGCACCGGCCGACCTCGTCCACGACGACCAGGTCGTCGTAGACGCGCTCGGCGTCGCGTCCGGCGACCTGCATGGCGGCGACGGCGGGGGTGGTCTTGGGGACCGCGCGGACGGAGTCCGCCAGGCGCCCGGCGGGCTTCTTGCCGTGCAGGGCGTGGCCGAAGCGGCTGGCGATGGACAGCAGGAAGCGGCTGCGGTCGAGGCTGCCCATCGGGCGCTGGTACTCGTCGACCAGGATCACGCTGGTGATGGAGGGCTCGCCGCCGAAGGCCCGGACCACCTCCTCGGCGGTGGCCTCGTGGGGGAGGGTCACCGCGGGCAGGAGGAACTCCTGGACCCGGGGGCCGAGCAGGGCCCGCTCCGGCTCGCGGGTGAGGACCGGCAGCGGCACGTGGACCCGGCCGGAGGGGCCCGGGACCAGCAGCGGGCCCTGCGCCAGCCGTACCCCCCAGCCGCGGACCGTGGCGAGCTGCGCCTCCTCGGCCACGCCCGGGGCCAGCACGTGGGCGCCCACCTGCCGGGCGAGCCCGGCCAGGGCCTCGGCCAGCGCCGTGCGGCGCGGATCGCCGGGGACGCGCGCGATGAGCTCGGGGGAGAGCACCGCCAGGTACGGCATGGCGTCGGTGAGCAGGTCCATCGGGATGTGACCGGCTCCCAGGTCGCCCACCGCGATCAGATAGCCGATGGCGCGGAGCCCGTCCAGCCCGGTGATCAGGGCCCGGCGCTCGGTCTCGGAGAAGCCGCCCCGGAGCATGAGGATCACTTCGCGGGGGCGCCGGCCGGACACGCGCAGCGCCTCGTGGAGCGGCGCCAGGGCGGCCGAACCGCCGATCACCGCCTCTGCGGGCAGGCCGAGGACCAGTGGGAGCAGGAGCTCGCTCCTGGCGGCGCCCAGGAGCGTTCCAGCGAGGGAGGCGACGCTCCCATGATGGTCGCCGACCGCCTGGAGGGCGATGACGCCCCCCGTGTCGAGGTCGACGATCGGTGTGATGTCCACGGTGGCCGCTGCGGAGGCCGTGAGGAGGTGCGTTCGACTCGCCACGTACAGAGAATGCGGCACGCTCAGCAATCACATAAGCCACGTTCGGTGATGTTCACCGATATTTCGCTGTTCGTTGGAGCCGGCCACCGGCGGATCCGTGCCGCGGGGCGGCCACCCGGTAGTGTCGCCTTCCATGACGTCACGACCCGCCAAGGGCGGGGGTCGCTGGGTCTCGGTCGGTCCCGAGCGCCTCGGCCGCTGGGTGGACGGCTTCGTCGAGCGGCACGGGCCGCCGAGCGTGACGGCCGGCGACGAGGTCGTGCGGCTGCTGGGCGCCGACGGGGCGGTGGCCGAGTGCCAGGTGCCGTTCCCGCCGCTGAGCCCCTCCGGCGGCGGGCCGCTGGCGCGTCTCATCACCCACGCGCGCCGCGAGCGCCGGGTCGGCGTGCTGCTGGTGCGGCTCGGCGGTCACGCGGCGGGAATATTCCAGGGTGACATGCTCGTCTCCTCCAAGGTGGGATCGCGGCCGGTGCACGGCCGCAGCGCGGCGGGGGGCTGGTCGCAGCAGCGCTTCGCCCGGCGCAGGGAGAACCAGGCCGGCCGGGCGCACGACGCGGCGGCCGAGGTGGCGCTGCGCGTCCTCGGCCCGCACCTGGCGGAGCTGGAGGCGGTGGTCCTGGGCGGCGACCGGCGTGCGGTCGACGCGCTGCGGCCCGACCGCAGGCTCGCCCCGATCTTCGAACTGGAGACCGGGCCGTTCCTGACGGTCCCCGACCCCCGGCTGGCCGTGCTGCGTGAGACCCCCGGTCAGTTCCGAGCCGTCCGCATCAAGGTGACCGACCCCGGTTAATCAAGGAGTGAGCGGCCATGTGTGCGCCGTACACTGATCGGTATGCGCACTTCCGATTGACGCCGCCCTGATGAGGCGAGAGAGCCGAGCCGGGAGCCGGGAGACGGGGCGCGGCGGTTCGGCCACAGCGAGGTGAGCCGGTTGATTTCCAGTCTGGGAGTGTTCTCCAACCATGATCGTAGCTTCTGACATCGAATTGCGCGCCGGGGCCCGGCTGCTCATCGAGGGTGCGTCGTTCCGGGTGAACCCCGGTGACAAGATCGGTCTCGTCGGCCGCAACGGCGCCGGCAAGACCACCCTGACCAGGGTGCTCGCGGGTGAGGGGGTGCCCGCGGCGGGCACCGTCTCCACCACCGGGGCCGTCGGCTATCTCCCGCAGGACCCGCGCACCGGCGATCTGCAGGTGCTCGCCCGCGACCGCATCCTGTCCGCGCGCGGGCTGGACGAGGTGCTCCGCGAACTGCGCGAGGCCGAGCTCGGCATGGCCTCCGCCGACGAGCGCAGGCGGGACCGCGCGGTGCGCGCCTACGGGCGCCTGGAGGACCGGCTGCACGTCCTGGGCGGATACGCCGCCGAGTCGGAGGCGGCCTCCATCGCCTCCAGCCTCGGGCTGCCCGACCGGGTGCTCGGCCAGCCGCTGGAGACCCTGTCGGGAGGGCAGCGCAGGCGGGTGGAGCTGGCGCGGATCCTCTTCAGCGGGGCGGAGACTCTCCTCCTTGACGAGCCGACAAACCACCTCGATGCAGACTCAATCGGGTGGCTTCGTGATTTTTTACGATCGCATCAGGGCGGCTTGATCATTATTAGCCATGATGTCGGGCTTCTTGAAGCGACGGTAAACAGGGTTCTGCACCTGGACGCCAACCGCGCGACGATCGACACCTACAACGTCGGCTGGAAGACCTACCTGGCCCAGCGGGAGACCGACGAGAAGCGCCGCAAGCGCGAGCGCGCCAACGCCGAGAAGCAGGCCTCGGCGCTGATGTCGCAGGCCGACAAGATGCGGGCCAAGGCCACCAAGGCCAAGGCCGCCCAGGACATGCAGCGCCGCGCCGAGCGGCTGCTGTCGGGCCTGGAGGTCGAGCGGCGCGGCGACAGGGTCGCCAAGCTGCGCTTCCCCGAGCCCGCGCCGTGCGGGCGGACCCCCATCGCCGCCCAGGGCCTGTCGAAGTCCTACGGCTCGCTGGAGGTCTTCACCGACGTGGACGCGGCCGTGGACAAGGGGACCAGGGTCGTCATCCTGGGCCTCAACGGCGCGGGCAAGACCACCCTGCTGCGCATCCTGGGCGGCATCGAGGAGCCCGACACCGGCGCCGTCCGGCCCGGCCACGGACTCAAGCTGGGCTACTACGCCCAGGAGCACGAGACGATCGACCCGGACCGGACGGTCCTGGAGAACATGCGCTCGGCCGGGGGGATGCTCGCCGACGTGGAGCTCCGCAAGGTCCTGGGCTCGTTCCTGTTCACCGGCGACGACGTCGACAAGCCCGCCGGAGTGCTGTCCGGAGGCGAGAAGACCCGGCTGGCCCTGGCCACCCTGGTGCTGTCGGCGGCCAACGTCCTGCTCCTCGACGAGCCCACCAACAACCTCGATCCGGCCAGTCGAGAGCAGGTCCTTTCGGCGCTAAGGTCCTATTCTGGGGCAATTGTGCTCGTCACGCACGATGAGGGTGCTGTCGAGGCTCTACAACCCGATAGGGTGATCTTGCTGCCTGACGGAGTTGAAGACGCTTGGAGCGACGAATTTTCCGATCTTGTGGCACTTGCCTGATCTTAATTTGAGCGGGTACGGATCTTTTCCCATGGAGTAGGTAGCCGATCTCGCTGAAATGACTGATCATGGCGTGAGTAACGCTGCGGAAGTCTGGCACTACAGGAGGTACTCGTGGCCGAGACTCTTAAGAAAGGCACCCGGGTCACCGGGGCCGATCGCGACAAACTGGCCGCCGATCTAAAGAAGCGCTACAGCGCCGGTGAGAGCATCCGGGCGCTGGCCGCTTCGACCGGCCGGTCGTACGGCTTCATCCACCGCATCCTGAGCGAGTCCGGTGTGACTCTGCGCGGGCGCGGCGGCGCCACCCGAGGTAAGTCAAAGCGCTGACCCCGCCTCGGAACGCGCGTCCGCAGCCGCTCGTCCCTACGCTGAGACGTCCCGCCCGGGCCTGTAGAACCTCATTCTAGAGAATCGATAGGCTCGGGCGAGACGGAAGATGACAGGTGGGAGAGCGAGCGATGGCGGAAGTGGCGTTCGGGGGGAGTGCGGAGAAGATCTCCCTCGAGGAGGTCGGTCTGCGCTACGAGGTGGACGGTGAGATCGCGACGATCACGCTGGACCGGCCGGACAAGAGGAACGCTCAGACGTTCGCGACCTGGTCGGCGCTGGCTCAGATCGGTGACAACCTGCCGCAGCAGGTCAGGGTCGTCGTGGTCAGAGGTGAGGGGCCGTCCTTCTCGGCAGGCATCGACCTGCGGATGTTCACCCCCGAGGGGGTTCCCGGTCAGGGCTCGTTCGCGTCCTCCGCGAAACTCGACAGCTCGGCCTTCGAGCAGCGGATAGCGCAGGCGCAGCAGGGCTTCCTGTGGCTGCGACGTCCGGACATCGTCTCCGTCGCGGCCGTCCAGGGTCACGCGATCGGTGCCGGGTTCCAGCTTGCTCTCGCCTGTGACCTGCGTGTTCTCGCCGACGACGCCAAACTGTGCATGAAAGAGCCCGCGCTCGGGCTGGTCCCCGACCTGACCGGCACCAAGCCGCTGGTCGACCTCGTGGGCCTGTCCCGTGCCGTCGAGATCTGTCTCACAGCCCGGACCGTGGGAGCACAGGAGGCGGCCAGGATCGGGCTGGCGGAGCTGGTGGTCGCACCGGAGGACCTGGCGGGAGCCGTACGCGACCTGACCGCCGCGCTGCTGGCCACCGGCCGCGACGCGGCGACGGCTACCAAGCGGCTGCTCCAGGGAGCCTCCGGGCGCACACTGGAGGAGCAGTGCGCCGCCGAACGGCAGGAGCAGGTCGTGCGGATCAGAGCGCTGTTCGCCGGAAGCTGACGGGGGAATGGAGATGCCTCTCCCGGTGCTCGCACCGGGAGAGGAGGCCAGATGGCGATGATGGGTGGCGGGTTCGGCCCGCAGGCGATGCGCTCGCTGCGGCGCGACAGCTCCGTGACCAAGGAGCGCCTCGCGCCGGGCACGGTCAGACGCATCGCGCGATACGCGCGGCCTTTCTCCCGGCACATCACGGCCTTCCTGGCGCTGGTCGTGATCGGCTCGGGCATCGTGATCGCCAACCCGCTGCTGATGAAGGCGATCATCGACAACGGCATCACCCCGGCGCGGCCCGGGGTCGTGGTCGCCCTCGCGGTGGTCATCGCGCTCCTGGCGGTGGCCGACGCGGCGCTCACCCTGGCCCAGCGCTGGTTCTCGGCCCGGATCGGCGAGGGCCTGATCTACAACCTGCGGACCGAGGTCTTCGACCACGTGCAGCGCATGCCCGTGGCCTTCTTCATGCGGACCCAGACCGGCGCCCTGGTCTCCCGGCTGAACACCGACGTGATCGGCGCGCAACGGGCGCTGACCAGCACGCTGTCCTCGGTCGTGTCCAACGTGGTCATGCTGGTGCTGGTGCTGGGCGCCATGCTGGTGCTGTCGTGGCAGATCACGGCCGTCGCCCTGGTGCTGTTGCCGATCTTCATCTTCCCCGCCAAATGGGTCGGCAGGAAGATGTCCGGGCTCACCCGCGAGCAGATGGAGCTCGACGCCGAGATGAGCTCCATGATGACCGAGCGCTTCAACGTCGCCGGCGCGATGGTCGCCAAGCTGTACGGCCGGCCGGACGAGGAGGCCGCCGCCTTCGGCCGCCGGGCCGGACGGGTGCGCGACGTCGGCGTCACCGTCGGAATGTACGGGACGGTCTTCCGGGTCGCGCTCGGCCTGGTCGCGGCGCTGGCCACCGCCCTGGTGTACGGCGCGGGCGGCCTGCTGGCCGTCGACGGCGTCTTCGAGCTCGGCACCCTCGTCGCGCTCGCCGCCCTCCTGATGCGCCTGTACGGCCCGCTGACGAGCCTGTCCAACGTGCACGTCGACGTGATGACCGCGCTGGTCAGTTTCGACCGGGTCTTCGAGGTGCTCGACCTGCGGCCCATGGTCGCCGAGCGACCCGGCGCCCGCGCCGTCCCGTCCGGGGCGGCCTCCGTCGAGTTCGACGACGTCCGGTTCAGATACCCGGCGGCCTCGGAGGTGTCGCTGGCCTCCCTGGAGGCGGTGGCCCGGCCCGACACCGGGCCCGGCCAGGAGGTGCTGCGCGGGATCACCTTCACCGCCCGCCCCGGCGAGATGGTCGCGCTGGTCGGCCACTCCGGCGCGGGCAAGACGACCATCACGAGCCTGGTCTCCCGCCTCTACGACGTCGACGAGGGCGCGGTCCGCATCAACGGCCTGGACGTGCGCGAGGCCACCCTCGACTCCCTGCGCGACACCGTGGGCGTGGTCATGCAGGACGCCCACATGTTCCACGACACCATCGGCGCCAACCTCGCCTACGCCAGGCCCGGGGCCACCGACGAGGAGATCTGGGAGGCGCTGCGCGCCGCGCAGATCGCCGATCTGGTCGAGGGGCTGCCCGAGGGGCTCCAGACCGTGGTGGGCGACCGGGGCTACCGGCTGTCCGGCGGGGAGAAGCAGCGCCTGGCCCTGGCCAGGCTGCTGCTCAAGGCGCCCCGGGTGGTGGTGCTCGACGAGGCCACCGCGCACCTGGACTCCGAGTCCGAGGCCGCGGTGCAGCAGGCGCTGAAGACCGCGCTGGCCGGGCGGACCTCACTGGTCATCGCGCACCGGCTGTCCACGATCCGGGAGGCGGACCAGATCCTGGTGGTCCACGACGGCCGCATCGTGGAGCGGGGCCGCCACGACGAGCTGCTGGCCAGGGGCGCGGTCTACGCCGAGCTCTACCGCACGCAGTTCAGCCCGGAGTGAGCCGGGCGGCTCATCGGTAGCCCAGGCGGCCGAGCTCCTCGCGGGCGACCTTCTCCACCAGCCCGGCGTCCTCGCCCCGGAGCCGGGTGCGCCAGGCGCCCACCTTCGGCGCGTCCCTGCCGTACAGGGCGACCTTGGAGACCCGCGTCTCCAGGAAGCCCGAGAGCCCCTCCACCGTCTCGGCCGGCGAGGAGACCAGGTCCTCGTAGCGCAGGGTCAGCAGCTGCCCGCGGGGGAGCTCCCGGTGGAGCGTGGCCGACAGCCGGACCGCGCTGCGCCAGCGCAGCGCGCACTTGCCGGCCGTGGGCATCGCCTTCCAGCGGTCGCGGTGCTCGGCGGAGTTGACCCCGAGAAAGGGGTTGGGGAACTCCGTCTCGTCGCTCAGCATGACCGGCTTGAACCACGACAGGGCCGCCGGGTCGGCCAGCATGTCGGCGGCCACGTCGCGGCCGTCCCTGATGAGCTGGATGAACCGGGCGTCGGGGAAGGCCTGCAGCAGCACCGAGGCGCTGTAGATCAGGTCGGGACTGGCGTCGCCGAACCGGGCGACCGCGCCGGGGGCCGCGCACGGGCCCTCCCCGGTCACCCCGCCCGCCTCCCGGCACGGCGCCGGGCAGTCACGGCACGCGCCCGGGACGATCTGCCAGGCCTCGGCCATGGCATCGCGGAGCACGCGGGTGGCGCCCATGCCCCGGCCGGCGATGGACGGGCGCCGGGCGAAGGCGTACACGACATGGGCCACCGAGGGGCGCCCCATCGTGACGTGGAAGCCGGGAGAACGCTTCAGGGCACGGGCCAGCAGATCCGCGCCGGAGTGAGGGGCGGCGAGCACGAACACCGGCTGGCGGACCTTGATCCCGTTGACCACGAGGATGTGGGTCGGAGGTCGCATATGTGAGCCCAGTGTGGCACCGTTTGAGGAGTGAACGAACCGGCCGCCTCGATCCCGGTCCGGCCGGCGGGCATGGTCGTCCCGCCCCGGCTCCGCCCCGGCGACACGGTGGCGGTGGTCACTCCGTGCGGCCCTCCCGACCCGGTACGGCTGGCGCGCGGCGTGCGCGTTCTCGAGGAGCTCGGCCTGAAGGTCGTCACCGGCGCCCACGTGCTCGACCGCGACCGCTACCTGGCCGGATCCGACGCCGCCCGGGCCGCCGACCTGCAGGCGGCCTGGTGCGATCCCGCCGTGAGCGCGGTGGTCTGCGCCCGGGGCGGCTACGGCGCCACCCGGATCCTCGGCCTGCTCGACTGGGACGCGCTGCGGGCGGCCGGCCCCAAGACGCTGGTCGGCTCCAGCGACGTCACCGCGCTGCACCGGGCGTTCGCCGTCGAGCTGGGCGTGGCCTCCTGGTTCGGGCCCATGCCCGCCTGCGCCACGATCAGCGATCCCGCGGGCCCCGAGCCCAGCGGCTTCACCCACTTCACCGACGCCCTGTTCGGCACCCCGGCGCCGATCACCGGCGACCGGGTGATCGTCCCCGGCAGGGCCGTCGCCCCGGTCACCGGAGGCAACCTCAGCCTGCTGGCCGCGCTGTGCGGCACCCCCTACGAGCTGCGGGCACACGGGCAGATCGTACTGTTGGAGGATGTCGCCGAGCAGCCCTACCGGATCGACCGGATGCTCACCCAGCTGCTCCAGTCGGGTTCACTGGACGGGGCCGCCGGGTTCGTCCTGGGTTCCTGGGAAGGCTGCGGCGACCCCTATCCGACGTTGGAGGAGAGGCTCGCGCCGCTCGGAGTGCCGGTGATAGCGGGGCTCCCGGTAGGACACGGATCACCACAGCTCAGTGTGCTGCTAGGGGCACTTGGTGCTATTGATGCACAATCGTGCTCTCTGACCGGCTCAACCACCGAGCCCGTGAGGGCAATCTAGGTGCGGACCTAGGAGGAAACCGGCAGAGGGGATGCGCGCGTGAGGCTGTTCCGGCGGCATCGTGACCGGCAGGCCAACCGGCACCGTGGCCGGCAGGCGGACAGGCCGCCGCGCCCGGTCGAAGAGGTGGACCTCGACTCCCTGCTCGCGCTGGTCGCCGACACCCTCGGCTACACCTGCTCCTTCGCCCCCGACGGCGGCGCGCTGACGATGTCGGGCCCCCGCCGGATCGTGGTGCGGCTGGCCGGGCTGCACGCGGAGGCGCGCCGGCGCTCGCGGGAGGACTGGCCGATGCTCGTCTCCGAGCACCTGTCCCACGCCCTGGCCACGGTGGACGAGCCGTTCGACGCCTGCGACCTGGCCCAGGTCCGCCCGCTGCTGCGCACCCGCGTCCGGCTCGACGACGATCTGGGCGCGGCCCGGGTGGTCGGCCGTCACATCAGCACCGACCTGGTCGAGGTGCTCACCGTCGGCCACGGCGCCGCCGGCCGCCCGCTCCGTCCCGAGGAGGTCGGCTGCTGGCCGATCACCGCCGCCCAGGCGCTGGATCTGGCGGCCGACAACGTCTACGGCGACGAGCCGCTCTCGCTCACCGAGGCCGACCTCGGCGGCGTGGCGATCCGGCGGCTGAGCGGCCCCGTCGCGGACGCCGCCGCCCACCTGCGCCGTCTGGACGACTACCTGACCGTCCCCGCCGACGGCGTGCTCGTCGCGCTGCCCGAGCCGTCCGCGCTGGTCGTCCACGCGGTCGAGGGCATCGGCGTGGTCCGCGCGATCGAACGGCTGCGGCTGTTCGCCCAGCGCGAGTACGACCGGGGCGAGGGCGCGCTCAGTCCGCAGGTCTACTGGTGGCACGACGGCCGGCTCAGCCTGATCCGGGCCGACCTGGTCAGCCAGGACGGCCAGACCCGGCTGGTGGTGGCCCCGCCGCCGGAGTTCGCCCGCGTCCTCGCCGCCCTGGCCGTCCGCCCCGACAGCGGGACCGGCGGCACCTGACGGCCGGGCCGCCGGCCGACGGAGAGATCACGCAGTCCCCGCGGTCCGCGGGAGCGCGGTCTCCCGCCCCGCACCCACCCCGATGATCCTCATACGGTCCCTGGACCGTTCCCGGTGTGCCCGCCCGCGTCCGGGACGGCCCGTGGATGCGGGATGATCGGGTCCGCATCTGAGAGGAAGTGGAAATGGCACAGTGGTGCCTCGGTGTCGATCTCGGGACGAGCTTCTCCGCCGGGGTGATAGCCGCCGAAGGGCGCTTCGACATCCTGGAGGTCGAAGGGGAGCGGCGCATTCCCTCCGCCGTCATGCTCGACGAGCGCGGGACGCTGGTGGCCGGCCGGATCGCCCAGCGGGGGATCGCGATCAGTCCCGAGCGTGTCGAGCGCAACCCCAAGCGCTACGTCGGCCGCGGCAGGATGCTGCTCGGCGGGGTCCCGGTGGACGTGACCGACGCCATGGCGGCGCTGCTGGAGCTGTTCGTCAGCGAGGGGCGGCGGCGCTTCGACGGGGCGGCGCCCGACTGCGTCGCGCTGACCCACCCGGTGGCCTGGGGGGCCGAGCGCAAGGCCGTCCTCCTGGCGGCGGCCAGGAAGGTCGTGCGCGGCGTGCGGATCGTGCTCATCGACGAGCCCGTCGCCTCGGCGCGCTACTTCGCCTCGGCCGGCCGGGCGGCCGGCGGGTCGCACCTGGCCGTCTACGACCTCGGCGGCGGCACCTTCGACGCCGCCGTGCTCACGGTGGAGGGCAGCGACTTCAAGGTCCTCGGCGAGCCCGGCGGCAGCGACGAGATCGGCGGGGAGGGGTTCGACGAGCGGGTGTTCGCCTTCCTCGGCGCGCAGATCGAGCGCCTCGACCCCGAGTGGTGGCAGCAGGTGACCACCAACCCGGAGCGGCGCTACGTCAGCTACGGGGCCGACCTGCTCAAGATGGCACGGGAGGCCAAGGAGGCCCTGTCGAAGTTCGACACCTCCTCCCACTACGTGGTCGGCATCAACGAGGACGTGCACATCAGCAGGGCCGACCTGGAGGACCTCATCGGAGGGGAGATCGTCAAGACGGTCGACATCCTGGACGAGACGATCCGCGGAGCCGGGATCCAGGAGGACGACCTGGGCGCGGTGTTCATGACCGGCGGGGCCAGCCGGATGCCGCTGGTGCAGAAGGTCGTGCGCGAGCGGCTCGGGGACCGGGTGCGGACCTACGACGACCCGAAGATCGTCGTCGCCTACGGTGCCGCGCAGCTCGCCTGGAAGCTCAAGGTCGAGCACCGCGACCCCGCCCCGGGGCCGGGACAGGCCGCCCCGCTCCACCGCGCGGGCCCGGCCGGGGGGCACCAGGAGCTCCCGGACCACCGGACGGGACCGACAGGGGGACATCAGGGCCTGTCCGGCCAGCAGACGGGTCCGACCGTCGCCGCAGCGGCCTGCACCGCCTACACCCTCCGCCCCGCCGAGCCCGTCCGGGCTCCCGCCGCCGTCCTGGAG
>NZ_JBSFPS010000151.1:0-24058 GCF_053588315.1 Streptosporangium sp. NPDC003464
ACCGACGTGGAGTACCCGAGCTGAACCTGCGCGTGAGTGATCTCACGATCGGACGCCCACAGACGGCCCCGCCCCGCGTGCCGTTCTCCCGGCGCCGGGAGGCTCCTAGCGCCTGGGTCCGCCGGAGCGGAAACGGTTCATCAGCTCGCGGAGCCTGCGCTGGTTGCGCGGGTCGCGGGCCATCGTCTTGGCCTTCTCGACGTTTCTCCGCCCCTGCGGGCTGCTCAGATAACTCCGGATTCGGTCGACCAGAGATGCCATGTCATCCTCCAACCCTCTGATGACCGCCTACCCCCCAGACCCGGCCCCAATCAGCGGCCCGGCCCGGGAGCCCGGTCAAGGGCCGGATCGGGGCCGCCCGGTCAGGAGTCGACGAAGCCGTCGGGGACCATCACGCGCAGGCCGTTGGGGACGGTCCGGATCGTGATGGGGGTCATCAGGCGGACCTCGCCGTCGACGTCGGCGGCCATCGGGGGGTCGGTCTCCAGGAGCATCTCCCGGCCGACCACGAAGGGGCCGCCCGCCAGGCTGCTCCAGCGGCCCGTGGTGGCCCGGATGAGGGTCTCCACCAGCAGCCGCAGGCGCTTGCCCGAGCCGAGCTGGTAGGCGACCAGGCGGCCGTTGTCGATGCTGATGTCCTTGGCCACCTGCCAGCCGCCGTGGAAGCGGCCGTTGGCGATGTTGAGCTGGTGGGTGAGCAGCTCGTGGCGGTGGCCGTCCACCGTGATGAAGGCACGGAAGGGCTGGTGGTGGGGGAGGATCGTCAGCGCGGTGAGCGGGTAGGCCGCACGGCCGAGGATGCGCTTGAGCCAGGGCTTGACCGTGCCCGCCACCTCGACCGAGACGCCGAAGCTGGCCAGGTTGGCGAACTCCCGGTCACCGGCGATCCCCAGGTCGATGTCGGCGACCTTGCCGGTGTGGAAAACCCGGATCGCGCCGGGCAGGTCGAGCGGGAGGCCGAGGCTGCGGGCGAAGTTGTTGGTGGTGCCCAGGGGCAGCACGCCGAGGGCGACGTCACGGTGGGCCACGTGCTTGACGGCGGCGCTGAGCGTGCCGTCGCCGCCGCCCACGACGAGCAGGTCGGGCCCGGCGTCCAGAGCCGCCTCCAGCGTGGCGCGCAGGCGCCTGGGGTCGTCCAGGGAGTAGAGGCGGAGCGGCTCGAAGCCCTCGGCCCGGAGCGTGCGGACCACCTCCGGATAGAGCCGGCGGCCACGGCGCGAACGCGTGTTGACCACCACGCAGACCCGGCGCCCGGTCCGGACGGCCTCGGTGTGCTCGGCCTTGCTGCGAAGCTCTCCCACGCTGCCCCTCTTCGGTCGGATGTTCCCCTGCAAATCGTAGGGCCCCGCCGTCGGTGACGGCGGGGCCCCACGGCCGGCGGACCGGGGTTACTGCTTGGGCGGCGTCACGTGGACGATCGCGCCGAGGTTACCCGGCAGCGGGGTGAGCAGCTTGAGCTTCACGCCCAGGGCCTTGCCCTCGTCGCCGGGGTTACCGGTGCCCAGGACGTGGCCGTTGCCGAGATCGGTGCCGTACAGCTCGGTGGCCGGGGTGCCGTCGACGTTGACGACCCGCGTGCTGTAGGGCTGGTCGCCCTTGGACGGGACGACCACCGAGGCGTCGAAGTCGCGGTAGCCGAGCGCCCCGTCACGGACCTCCATGCCCGGGTACCAGGTCTTGGCGTCGGTGAACTCCGGGACCCCGCCCTGCGAGCCGATCTTGGTGCAGTACTCGCTGAACGGCTCGTCCGCGGCCTCCACGCACTCGGTGAAGGGGTAGGTCTTGCCGAAGGAGAAGGCCGCGTTGCCGGTCTGGACGCGTCCCTGCAGGTTGTCCCTGAGCTCGCCGTCCTTCTCCGCCGCCACACCGGTACGGCGGAGCGGCTCGTAGTGCGAGTCGACGACCATCAGACTGCCCTTGGAGCCGATGCTCGGCGCCAGCTGGAGGTTGTTGATCAGGGAGTTGTTGGTGAAGGTCGAGTCGCGGTACCAGACCAGCAGGCCCGGGGCGTTGTACTTGAACTTCTCGACCTTCCACGCGCCGTCGCGGGCGTAGTTGGTGTCGTAGGCGTACTGCAGGCCCTTGTCGAAGCCGTCGAAGTTACGCCACTCGGCGAGGTAGAAGCGCGAGACCTCGCGCTCGCCGTTGTTGACGACCCAGCCCTGGCCGTGGGTGTTGGTGAAGGTGCCGCCGCTGGGCGTCCAGCCGTTCAGGCCGCCCTCGACGTCGTCGCTCCAGACGGTCTCGGCGCCGTTGGTGAGGGCGAAGTCGTCGGCGTGCCAGCCGCGGGGGGTGAAGGCCGCGTCGGTGTCGTAGGTCAGGCGGAGCTTGACGGTCTTGCCGGCGAACGGGGTCAGGTCGACGTAGTCGTGCCGCCAGCCGTCGGTGTTGCCGGTGAGGGCGTACTTCTTGTTGCCGAACTTGACGAGGTTCTTGTTCGGGTCGCCGTAGCCGTCGTCGGTCGAGACCAGGGCGCCGCCCTCGGTGTAGACCTTCTGCTGGGCGTAGGTCGCGCCGCCGTCGACGGAGACCTCGACGAAGCCGAAGTCCCAGTCCTGCTCGATCTCGTAGTTGTTCCAGAGCCAGAACTTCAGGTCGGTCCCGGCGGGCACCTGGACCTCGCGGGTGATCTTGGAGTCGGCCCACTCCTGGTCCAGGTTGGACCAGAGCATCTTGGTGCCGCTGTGCGGCTCGACCATCTTCAGGGGCGCGCTGGTCAGGTTGACCCGGACGCCGTCCTCGGTGAGCTTGGGCGTGCGCGAGGTCTGGCCCACCGTCACCGCGCGGGCGCGGTCACCGGGGTTGAAGACCTTGGGGCTGGCCCAGCCGAGGATCCACTTGTCCCACAGGCCCATGTGGGTCGGCATCGACTGGAAGATCGGGCCGCTGTGCGAGCCGCTGGACATCAGGTCCCAGAAGTCGACGGCCGAGGAGGCCTGGCCGCTGGTGTCGTAGAGGTCCGGCAGGCCGAGGTCGTGGCCGTACTCGTGGGCGAAGACGCCGACGCCGGAGTCCTCCGGCTGCACGATGTAGTTGGAGATCTTCACGTTCTTGCCGGGGACCTGGTAGCCGCCCGCCACCGCGCTGGAGTGCGCCCAGATCGCGTAGGTGCCCTCGGCGCCGCCGTCGGAGGACTTGTCCTTGCCGGCGTGGACCAGGACCAGGTGGTCGACCACCCCGTCGGGCTCGGCGAAGTTGCCGTCACCGTCGGAGTCGGCGACGTCCTCGACGTCGTAGTCGGCCCACGGGAAGTTCGGGTCGGCGGCGGCCAGGGTGTTCACCGCGTCGATGGCGAGCTGGCCGGGGCCGAGCGGGTTGCTCGGGTGGCCGCTCATGTCCTGGACCTCCTGGCCGCAGGCGCGCGCGCCGTAGTACGCCTCGGAGTGCGGGACCTTGATCCACGGGCTGGCCTGACCGGTGACGGTGTAGGCGCCCTTGGACATCTCCTCGTACATGTTCTTCATCGTGTACTTGGAGATGTCGATGCCCTTACGGCCGTCCCGGGGATCGGTCAGGTCGGGGCGGACGCGCTGGGTGATGCCGTCCTTGCTGTAAAGCATCTTGTTGAAGTGCTCGGGGCTGAAGTCCGGCACCCAGAAACTGTTGTTGTCCTTGCGCGGCAGCGACGCCGGGTCAGGGATCTTGTTGTGCAGCGGGCCGTTGAGCAGGGTGCCCGGCGGCTCGGTGACGCACTCGGCGGGGTCCTCGCTGTCGACGTTCGCCGGACGGCTGAAGCCGGAGAAGTCGTCGTTGGCCTTGTCGTTGAACTCCACCAGCAAGGTGAGGAGCTTGGCCGTCTTCGCGGTCTTCGCCTTCTTGAACAGGAAGTCCGCGGGGTTGAGCCCGGTCCGGATCGCCTCGGCCTCGCGGGCGGCCAGCACCCGGGCGGCGGCGGGGTTACCGCTGGAGAACTTCTGCTGGATCTTCTCCGAGGGGCTGACCTTGCGTGCCCTGGAGTCGGGCGCGGCCGGCTCGTCCGCCTCCGGCTCATCCCTGGGCGGCGCGTAGTTGATGTAGTAGTCGGCCGCGGTCGGCTGGTACCGCGCGACCGAGGTGTCGGCCTCCGCCGACGTTCCCCCCACCGCCAGTCCCGCGGCGGCCAGGCCGACCACGGGCACTATCGCGAGAAGGCGCCTGCGAGCGCCTCTGCCTCTGCTGGACAACGCATACCCTCCCTGCCCGGGTTCGCCGGGCGCGGACGTCCCCGGCGCGCCTTATGCACGCACCGAGCGGGAGGTTAGACGAGAAGGTAAAGCAGCAGTAAAACCGCCAAATGATGTTGTCAAACTGCAATAAATCGTCGTTTGTCAGAAATAGATGACGATTTCCACTCCAATTCGGCCATGCGTCACTGAACGGCAGGTCAGCGAGTCAGGCCGGGACACGGGATTGGGCGCGGACAGCGCCCCGGGCGCGGGACCGGTCCAACGGCGGCACCGGGCACCGGAGCGCGCCCGGTCTCCGCGCGGGCCCGCCGTACGGCCCGCGGACCGGACGGCGGGTAGACCGGACGGACCGGACGGCGGACAGGCCCGGCGGCGGACAGGCCCGGCGGCGGACAGGCCCGGCGGCGGGCAGCCCATGCGACGGGCGGAGCCGAGCACGGGCGGAGCCGAGCACGGGCGGAGCCGACCGCGGGCAGCCGACGGGCGGAGCCGACGCCGGGGCGTCAGACCGTCAGGGCGCCCCGCGGGGCTCCGGCGGCCGGACGGTGGAGACCCCGGGACGCCTTGACGGGCCCCTCAGATCTCTTCGCTCGGGGCGGTCGGGTCGAGCTGGCGGGGCTGGGCCTGGACCCGGGGATAGTGCAGGTCGAACGCCGGGCGCTCGGAGCGGATGCGCGGCAGCGAGGTGAAGTTGTGCCGCGGCGGCGGGCAGGAGGTCGCCCACTCCAGGGAGTTGCCGAAGCCCCACGGGTCGTCCACGGTGACCTTCGGCGCGATCTTGTGGGTCCTCCACACGTTGTAGAGGAACGGCAGCGTGGAGACGCCGAGGATGAGGGCGCCGACCGAGGAGAGCAGGTTCAGGCCGGTGAAGCCGTCGGACGCGCTGTAGTCGGCGTAGCGGCGGGGCATGCCCTCGGCGCCCAGCCAGTGCTGGACCAGGAAGGTGGTGTGGAAGCCGATGAACAGCAGCCAGAAGTGCACCTTGCCCAGGGTGTCGTTGAGCATCTTGCCGGTCATCTTCGGCCACCAGAAGTAGAAGCCGGCGAACATCGCGAACACCACGGTGCCGAAGACGACGTAGTGGAAGTGGGCCACGACGAAATAGCTGTCGGTCACCTGGAAGTCCAGCGGCGGCGAGGCGAGGATGACGCCGGTCAGGCCACCGAACAGGAAGGTGACCAGGAAGCCGACGGCGAACAGCATCGGCGACTCGAAGGACAGGTGTCCCCGCCACATCGTGCCGATCCAGTTGAAGAACTTCACCCCGGTCGGGATCGCGATGAGGAAAGTCATGAACGAGAAGAACGGCAGCAGCACCCGGCCCGTCCCGAACATGTGGTGGGCCCACACAGTGATCGACAGTCCGGCGATGGCGATGGTCGCGCCGATCAGGCCGATGTAGCCGAACAGCGGCTTGCGGCTGAAGACCGGGATCACCTCGGTGATGATGCCGAAGAACGGCAGCGCGATGATGTAGACCTCGGGGTGGCCGAAGAACCAGAACAGGTGCTGCCAGAGCAGCGGGCCGCCGGTGGCCGAGTCGTAGACGTGCGCGCCGAGCTTGCGGTCGGCCTCCAGGACGAGCAGCGCGGCCGCCAGCACCGGGAAGGCGATCAGCACGAGCACACCGGTCAGCAGCACGTTCCAGGTGAACATCGGCATCCGGAACATGGTCATGCCGGGCGCGCGCATGCAGATGATCGTGGTGATGAAGTTGACCGAGCCGAGGATCGTGCCGAGGCCGGACATCGCCAGGCCGACGATCCACAGGTCGCCGCCGGCCTGCGGGGAGAACGTGGCGACCGACAGCGGGGTGTATCCCGTCCAGCCGAAGTCGGCGGCGCCCCCGTTGGTGGCGAAACCGCTCATCGCGATGAGCCCGCCGAACAGGAAGAGCCAGTAGCTGACCATGTTCATCCTGGGGAAGGCCACGTCGGGCGCCCCGATCTGCAACGGCATGACCACGTTGGCGAACCCGGCGAACAGCGGTGTGGCGAAGAACAGCAGCATCACGGTGCCGTGCATGGTGAACAGCTGGTTGTACTGCTGCTCGTTGACCATCTGGAGCCCGGGATGGGCGAGTTCGGCCCGGATGATCAGGGCCATGACCCCGGCGATCAGGAAGAAAACGAACGAAGTGATCAGGTAGAGATATCCGATGATCTTGTGGTCGGTCGTGGAGAGCCACGACACGAGCAACGATCCCTTACTCCTAGGTGCAAGCGTGGGCCGCTGTTGCACAGTGGTCACAGCCGGCTCCCTCCCGTCGGCGGCAGCAGGGTGCGGCGGGGCTCCTCCTGTCCGTCCACCCATCTCCCCCTTGCCCGGCTTCCGCGAAACAGACACCCCATACAGAAAGCCACAAGCGCCTACAGAGATGCTCTTTCCAAGAAATTTCCCTTTTATCGCCCAAATGGGCGCTCGGCGCCCTCACCTCGACGCGTCGGGGCCCGCACCCCCGGTCGGGGCCCCCGCACCCCCGGCCCGGGGGCCTCGCACCCTCGGCCGGGCCGGGCGGCCGCTCCCGGCCGCGTGGCGGACGTCCTGTGACGGCCACGCGGACCCCAGGCCGTAAAGTCCCCCTGTGACCGCTATTGCCGAACTTGTTGCTGCGCTGGCACCGGAGAAGGTGCTGACGGATCCCGATGTGACCGATTCCTACGCGCGGGACCGGACCTTCCTCGAACCGGGCAGGCCGCTGGCCGTCGTGCTGGCCGAGAGCCGCGACGACGTCGTCGCCACCCTCAGGTGGGCCGGCGAGCACCGGGTGCCGGTGGTGCCCCGGGGGGCCGGGACGGGGCTGGCGGGCGGGGCGACAGCGGTCGAGGGCGGCGTCGTGCTGGCGCTGCACAAGATGACGGCGATCAGGGAGCTCTCCCCCGCCGACGAGATCGCCGTGGTGGAGCCGGGTGTCATCACCGCGGACCTGGACCGGGCCGCCCGCGCGCACGGGCTGATGTACGCCCCCGACCCCTCCTCCTACGAGATCTCCACGATCGGCGGCAACCTGGCCACCAACGCCGGCGGCCTGCGGTGCGTCAAGTACGGCGTGACCCGCGACTCGGCGCTGGGCCTGGAGGTCGTGCTGGCCGACGGGCGGGTCCTCAACACCGGCAGGCGCACGGTGAAGGGCGTGACGGGCTACGACCTGACCGGGCTGTTCGTCGGCTCCGAGGGGACGCTCGGCGTGATCACCGCGGCCACCGTACGGCTGCGCCGGGCCCCGGCGGTCTACCCCGCGACGATCGCGGCCGAGTTCACCTCCCTCAGGGACGCCGCCGCCGCGGTCGCGGCGATCATCGCGGCCGGCTGCCAGCCGTCGCTGCTGGAGATGCTCGACCGGACCACGCTCAAGGCCATCGACGACTGGAAGAACATCGGGCTGGAGGAGTCGACCCGGGCGATGCTGATCGCGCAGTCGGACGCGGCCGACGGCCCGGCGGTCGCCGAGCGCATGGCCGAGCTGTGCACCGCCAACGGCTCCCCCTTCGTCGCGGTGTCGTCGTCGCCGCAGGAGGCCGAGGAGCTGATCGGGGTGCGGCGGATGGCCTACCAGGCCAAGGAACGGCTCGGCAAGTGCCTGGTGGAGGACGTCTGCGTGCCGCGCTCGGCGCTGCCCCAGATGATCGAGAAGATCGAGGCCATCGCGCTGGAGCACGACGTGCTGATCGCCACGGTGGCCCACGCGGGCGACGGCAACCTGCACCCCGTCTTCATCTTCGACCACGGGCTGGTGGAACCGCCGCCCAACGTGTGGGCGGCGGCCGACGAGATCTTCCGGGAGACCCTGGAGATCGGGGGCACCCTCACCGGCGAGCACGGCGTCGGGCTGCTGAAGCGGCGCTGGCTCTCCCTGGAGACCGGGCCGGTCACCGAGGAGCTCCACCACGGGATCAAGCAGCTCTTCGACCCGCTCGGCATTCTCAATCCCGGCAAGGCCATCTGAACCGTTATCCCCTGGCCATCAGCCTCAACGAGGGGACGAATCTCAACAGATCGCCCGCACCCCTGCCCACACTGGTAGCGTTCTACACCACCTAACACAACTTTGCATGCTTTGTCGGGGGGTCATTGTGGTGCAGCCGCTCTCGGCGGAGGATCCTCAACGCCTGGGCCCCTTCGAGCTGACCAGTCGGCTCGGGGAGGGCGGCCAGGGGGTCGTCTACCTGGGGAAGGGGCCGACGGGGGAACAGGTCGCGGTCAAACTTCTCCACCACGGGCTGGCGGCCGATCCCGAGGCCCGGACACGGTTCCTGAGGGAGGTCTCGGTCGCCCAGCGGGTGGCGCGGTTCTGCACCGCCCCGGTGCTCCACGCCGACCTCGCGGGCAGCCAACCCTACATCGTGAGCGAGTACGTGCCGGGGCCGTCCCTGCGCCAGCTCGTCGACAAGGAGGGCCCGCGGCGCGGCGCCTCGCTGGAGCGGCTCGCGATCAGCACGGCGACCGCGCTGTCGGCGATCCACCGTGCGGGGATCCTGCACCGCGACTTCAAGCCCGCCAACGTGCTGATGGGCCCCGAAGGCCCGGTGGTGATCGACTTCGGCATCGCCAGGGCCCTGGACTCCCCCGGGGTGACCGCGACCGGGACGGCGATGGGGACGCCGTCCTACCTCGCGCCCGAGCAGCTCAGCGAGGGCGAGATCACGCCCGCCGCGGACGTCTTCGCCTGGGGCGTCACGATGGTCTTCGCCGCGACGGGGAGGCCGGCCTTCGGCGCCGACTCCATCGCCGTGGTGATGAACCGGATCCTGACCACCGAGCCCGAGCTCGGCGGGCTGGAGGGCCAGCTGCGCGACCTCGTGGCCGCGTGCCTGTCCAAGGACCCATCACTGCGTCCCACCGCCGAGGAGCTCGTCAGCCACCTGATGGGCGCGACGCTCGCCTCCCCGGTCTCCCCCCGGCGGCAGGCCCCCGCGCCCGCCGCTCCCTCGCCCGCCGGCCCGCCGCAACACTCCGGTCCACCGCAGCACTCCGGCCCGCCGCACATGACCCCTGGTGCGCCCGTGCCCGCCGGCCCGCCGCACGCGCCCGCCGGCCCGCCCCCTGGCCCGCCGCACGCCTCCGCGGCCACCGTCCCGCCGCAGGCCGCCCGCCCCACCGCCGCGCCGCGCGGCGGACGGAAGGGACGGTGGCCGGTCGGGCTCATGATCGCGGGAGTGGCCGCGCTGAGCGTGGCGACCGGGACCGTGGTGGTCCTGCAGGGCGACGAGAAGGCCGCGGCGGTGCGGCCCGTGGCGTCGGCCTCCCCCTCCCAGGAGGCGGAGGAGTCGGATCCGGCGCTCACCCCGGACGAGCCGCCCGCGGTGTGGGAGTCCCCCAGACCCAAGAAGAGCCGTACCCCTGTGCCCTCGCCCCCCGTCCAGATCACGGGTGAACCGGTCGCCCAGCCGTCCCACCGGCCGACCGGGCAGCCGACCAAGAAGGCGGGCGGGGGCTCCGGGGACGGGAAGCCGGAGCCGGAGGAGACCGCGTCGGAGCCGCCGTCGGTGATCGAGCCGACGGACGCGGGCCAGGCGAGCCCGCCCCCGTCGGTCAAGCCCACGGCCAGACCGTCCACGGCCAAGCCCACGCCGAAGCCGTCGCCGTCGCCGTCCAAGCAGACGGTCTCGCCGCCCAAGCCGAACCCCTACAGCCCGACCGTGGTCTGCGGCACGGGCTACAAGGTGATCGCCTCCCGGGCCCTGGGCAGCGCCGCGACCATCTATCTGCTCTACAACACCGGCGCGGGCAAGAACTGCGTCGTCACCATGGCCAAGTACGTGGCCCCCGCGAAGGTCAAGATGAACGCGACGCTCCAGGTGCAGGGCGGCTCGTCGGGGAGCAACCCGGGCTCCTTCACCGCCTACGCGGGCCCGGTACGGCTCGCCGCCGTCAAGAAGTGCGTCATCTGGGGCGGCTCGCACGGCTCGCTGTCGTGGAAGAGCGGCTGGAGCCACTGCGGCTGAGCCGAGCGGGTGGACAGGCCGGCGGCGACGAGTGACAAGCATCGAGTGACAGGGACGGACCCGGACGGCGTGACGCCGCCCGGGTCCGTCCCTGTTCTCCGGTCTTCTCCTCCGGTCCCGCCGGTCTTCTCCTCCGGCTTTTCGGGCCTCCGCCGGTCTTCTCCTCCGGTTCTCCGGTCCTCCGGACCGGCCGGCCCGGCCCGCGTGCCGGGGCTCCGGCGACGGCCTGGCGGGAACGCCTGGCGGGAACGCGGGGGGGTGGGTTACCTTAACTGACGTGATCGTCAAGTCCGAGGTGCTGACCAGCCGTGGCAGGCGGACGCGGGCGGCCCTCATCCAGGCCGGGCGGGAGGCGTTCGAGGAGCAGGGGTTCGAGGCCGTGCGCGTCGATGACGTCTGTGCCCGAGCCGGGGTCTCGCACGGCACCTTCTACACCTACTTCGGCTCGCGGGAGGAGCTGTTCCGCGAGGTGGCGGGCACGGTGGTGGGCGAGATGTTCGCCGCCAGCGTGGTCGGCCCCGCCGCGCCCGGCGACCCCTACGCCCGCATCGAGGCGGCCAACCTGCTCTACCTGCGCGCCTGGGCCTCCAACTCCCGGCTGGTGCGGATGCTGGAACAGGCGGCGGCCACCGACGAGAGCTTCCGCGGGCTCCTGCTCGAACTGCGCGAGGTCTTCGTGCGGCGGGGCGCCGAGGGGCTGCGCCGTCTGCAGGAACAGGGCCTGGCCGACCCGGGGCTGGACCCCCGGCTGACCGCCGTGATGCTGGGCGGGATGGTGGAGCACTTCGCCCGTGTCTGGCTCGATCTCGGCGAACAGGCCGACGAGCGGACCGCCGTCGCGATGCTCACCACGCTCTGGGCGCGGGCCATCGGCCTGACATCGGCGTCAACCACGCCCGTCCCGATCACGTCCGTCCCGACCGCGTCCGGCTCCGCCGCGCCCGCCCCGGCCGGGGCCGCGCCTGCGGAGACGTCACCGGCCGCGTCCGCGTCAACCCAAGGAGAGGGCACATGAGCCGGCTGGACACCTCCGCGGACGACTACCTGGCGCGGCGCGAGGCGATGCTGGCCAAGCTCGCCGAGCTCGACGCCGAGCATGCCAAGGCCGTGGCGGGCGGCGGGGAGAAATACGTCGAACGGCACCGCAGGCGGGGCAAGCTGCTCGCCCGGGAGCGGATCGAGCTGCTGATCGACCCGGCCTCGGCCTTCCTGGAGCTGTCGCCGCTGGCCGGCTGGGGCAGCGACTTCCCCGTCGGGGCCAGCGTGGTCACCGGGATCGGCGTGATCGAGGGCGTCGAGTGCGTGATCAGCGCCAACGACCCGACCGTGCGGGGCGGCTCGTCCAACCCGTGGACCCTGCGCAAGACGCTCCGGGCCGCCGACATCGCCTTCCAGAACCGGCTGCCGCTGGTCAACCTCGTGGAGTCCGGCGGCGCCGACCTGCCGACGCAGAAGGAGATCTTCATTCCGGGCGGCCGGGTGTTCCGGGACCTGACCCGGCTGTCGGCCGCCGGGATCCCGACGATCGCCCTGGTGTTCGGCAACTCCACGGCCGGCGGGGCCTACGTCCCCGGGATGAGCGACCACGTGGTCATGGTGAAGGAGCGCGCGAAGGTCTTCCTCGGCGGGCCGCCGCTGGTCAAGATGGCCACCGGGGAGGAGTCCGACGACGAGTCGCTGGGCGGCGCCGAGATGCACGCCCGCGTCAGCGGCCTGGCCGACTACCTGGCCGCCGACGAGCACGACGCGCTGCGGATCGGGCGGCAGATCGTCAGGGGACTGAACTGGCGCAGGCTCGGGACCCCGGCGGGGGCGGTGCGCGACCCGCTGCACGACGAGGACGAGCTGCTGGGGATCGTGCCGGAGGACCTGAAGATCCCCTTCGACCCGCGTGAGGTGATCGCGCGGATCGTCGACGGCAGCGACTTCGACGAGTTCAAGCCCCTGTACGGCGGGAGCCTGGTGACGGGCTGGGCCCGGCTGCACGGCTACCCGGTCGGGATCCTGGCCAACGCCAGGGGCGTGCTGTTCAGCGAGGAGGCGCAGAAGGCCGCCCAGTTCATCCAGCTCGCCAACCAGGCGCGGACCCCGCTGGTCTTCCTGCAGAACACCACCGGCTACATGGTCGGCAAGGACTACGAACAGGGCGGCATCATCAAGCACGGCGCCATGATGATCAACGCGGTCTCCAACTCGACCGTCCCGCACATCACGATCGTCATGGGCGCCTCCTACGGCGCGGGCAACTACGGCATGTGCGGCCGCGCCTACGACCCCCGTTTCCTGTTCGCCTGGCCGAGCGCCAAGTCCGCCGTCATGGGCCCCGCCCAGCTGGCCGGGGTGCTGTCCATCGTCGCCCGGAGCGCCGCCCAGGCCAGGGGGCAGGTCTACGACGAGGAGGGCGACGCGGCGATGCGCCAGCTGGTCGAGGCGCAGATCGAGGCCGAGTCGCTGCCGTTCTTCCTGTCCGGGCGGCTCTACGACGACGGGGTCATCGATCCCCGCGACACCCGGACCGTCCTGGGCCTGTGCCTGTCGGCCGTCAACAACGCCCCCGTCCCGGAGCCCGCCGGCTTCGGCGTCTTCCGGATGTGACCACGCCCATGATCAGCCGTCTTCTCGTCGCCAACCGGGGTGAGATCGCCCGGCGCGTCTTCCGCACCTGCCGCGACCTCGGCATCGAGACCGTCGCGGTCTTCTCCGACGCCGACGCCGGGGCGCCTCACGCGGCGGAGGCCGACCACGCCGTGCGGCTCGCCGGCGTCAAGCCCGCCGACACCTACCTGTCCGTGGACAGGGTCGTCGGCGCGGCCCTCACGGCCGGGGCCGACGCGGTCCATCCCGGTTACGGCTTCCTGTCGGAGAACGAGGCGTTCGCGCAGGCCGTGCTCGACGCGGGTCTGACGTGGGTCGGCCCCTCCCCCGAGGCCATCGCCGCGATGGGCTCCAAGATCAGGGCGAAGGCCCTGATGGCCGAGGCCGGGGTCCCGGTGCTCCCGGGCTTCACCGCCAGGCCCGGCTACTCGATGGACGATCTCGAACACGACCTCGACACCGTGTTCACCCGGATGAGCGGATCGGCGTCCGGATGGCGGGTCCCCCTGCTGGTGAAGGCGTCGGCCGGCGGCGGCGGGCGCGGGATGCGGATCGTGGCGCTGACCGACGACCTGCCCGGCGCGGTCGAGTCGGCCCGCCGGGAGGCCGAGTCGGCGTTCGGGGACGGGACGGTCTTCGTCGAGCCCCTGCTGGAGAACGCCCGGCACATCGAGGTCCAGATCCTGGCCGACCGGCACGGGACGGTGTGGACGCTGGGCGAGCGGGAGTGCTCCATCCAGCGGCGGCACCAGAAGGTGATCGAGGAGACCCCCTCACCGGCGGTCTCCCCCGCGATGCGGGCACGGCTGTGCGGCGCGGCGGTCAAGGCGGCGCAGGCCATCGGATACGTCGGGGCGGGGACCGTCGAGTTCCTCGTCAAGGACGACACGGTCGCGTTCCTGGAGATGAACACCAGGCTCCAGGTCGAGCACCCGGTCACCGAGTGCGTCTACGGCGTCGACCTGGTCGAGCTCCAGCTCCGGATCGCCGAGGGCGCCCGGCTCCCCGGGGCCGCGCCGGCGCCCTCCGGCCACGCCGTCGAGGCGCGGCTGTACGCCGAGGACCCCGCGCGCGACTGGCTCCCGCAGACCGGGACCCTGCACCGCTTCGACGTCCCCGGCGTGATTTCCCGCTTCTCCCCCGTGCCGCGTGGCGCCTCCGGCGGCCTCCGGCTGGACTCCGGTGTGGAGGACGGCTCCGAGATCGGCGTCCACTACGACCCGATGCTCGCCAAGGTCGTCTCCTACGGGGCCGGCCGCGCCGACGCCGTGCGGAGACTCGCCACCGCCCTGTCGAGGGCGACGATCCACGGCCCCGTCACCAACCGGGACCTGCTGGTCGCGGTCCTGCGCAGCCCGGCCTTCCTGGCCGGCGACACCCACACCGGCTTCCTCGCCGAGCACGGATCCGTCCCGGCCGCCGGGGAGCGCGCCGTGGGCCTGTCCGCGCTCGCCGCCGCCCTCGCCCAGGCCGCGGCGGACAGGCGGGCGGCGACCGTGCAGGCCGCACTGCCCAGCGGGTGGCGCAACGTGGTCTCGCAGCCGCAGCGCGCGGCCTTCGAGGAGGCGGAGGTCGCCTATCGGATCACCCGGGACGGCCTGCGGGCGGAGGGTTTCCCCGACACGGTCCTGGCCGGCGCCACGCCCGGCCTGGTCGTCCTGGAGACCTCCGGCGTCCGGCACCGCTTCACCGTCGCCCGCTACGACGGCGTGACCCACGTCGACTCCCCCCTCGGCGCGGTACGGCTGACGCCGCTGGCCCGGCTCCCCGAACCGGTCGAACACGTGGCCCCGGGCTCCCTGCTGGCGCCGATGCCCGGTACCGTGCTCCGCGTCGAGGTGAAGTCCGGCGAGCCCGTCGTGGCGGGTCAGGTGGTCGTGGTGCTGGAGGCCATGAAGATGGAACATCAGATCACCGCCCCGGTGGCGGGCACGGTGTCCGCGCTGAACGTCGCGCCGGGCCGGCAGGTCGAGGCGGAGGCCGTACTGGCCGTGATCGAGGAGCAGGCATGAACACCGACGGGGGCTGGCCGATGGAGCGCCTGGTGCACAAGGAGCTGTCCGGAGGGGTCGCGACGATCACCCTGGACTCCCCGCGCAACCGGAACGCGCTGTCCGTGCGGCTGCTGGGCGACCTGGAGGACCGGCTCAACTGGGCGCTCGCCGAGGAGCGCGTGCGGGTCATCGTGCTCACCGGCACCGGACCGGTGTTCTGCGCCGGGGCGGACCTCAAGGAGCAGCGGATCGAGCCGGGCAACGCGCACGAGGCGCCGGTGACCGCCTCGTTCCCGGAGATCATGAATCTGATCTGGGAGAGCCCCAAGCCGGTCGTCTGCCGGTTGAACGGCACCGCGCGCGCCGGAGGGCTGGGCCTGGTGGCGGCCTGCGACTTCGCGATCGCGCCGGACACGGCGTCGTTCGCCTTCACCGAGGTGCGGCTCGGCGTGGTCCCCGCGATGATCTCGGTGACCGTGCTGCGGCGGCTCGAACCCCGGGCCGCGGCCGAATACCTCCTCACCGGGGAGGTCTTCGACGCCGCCCGCGCCCAGGAGATCGGCCTGCTCACCCGCGCCGTCCCGGAGGAAGACCTGGACAGCGCGGTCGCCCACTACACCGGCATGCTGCTGCGCGGCGGCCCCGAGTCCCTGGCGCTCACCAAACAGCTCGTGCGGACCGTGCCCACGCTGCCGGTGGAGGAGGGCCTGCGTCAGATGGCCGAGCTGTCGGCCCAGCGCTTCACCTCCGCCGAGGGCCAGGAGGGCATCGCCTCCTTCATGGAGAAGCGGCCGGCCTCCTGGATCCCCCGGTCCTAGCCGCCCCGGCGGCCCCAGGGATCCCGGCGCCGCGCGCCGGGATCCGCCGTCCCGGCCGCGCGTCCCGGATCCCCAGCCCTAGGAGGCTCGATGCTGCGCATCGCCAACTGCTCCGGCTTCTACGGCGACCGGCTGTCGGCCGCCCGGGAGATGGTCGAGGGCGGTCCGATCGACGTGCTCACCGGCGACTGGCTCGCCGAGCTGACCATGCTGATCCTGGCCGGCAACCGGTTGAAGGGCCGCCCCGGCTACGCGCCGACCTTTCTCCGGCAGCTTGAGCAGGTCCTGGGGACGTGCCTGGAGCGGGGCATCAAGATCGTGTCCAACGCGGGCGGCCTCGATCCGGCCGGGTGCGCCGGGGCGGTGGCCGAGCTGGCCGGTCGGCTCGGGCTGCCGGTGAAGGTGGCGCACGTCACCGGCGACGACCTGTCGGGGCACGATCTGGGCGGCGCGCCGAACCTCGACACCGGGGAGAGGCTGCCCGCCGCCCCGCTGACCGCCAACGCCTACCTGGGGGGCAGGCCGATCGCCGCCGCCCTGTCGGCCGGGGCGGATGTGGTGGTGACCGGCCGGGTCACCGACGCCGCGCTGGTCACCGGGCCGGGGATCTGGCGGTACGGCTGGCGGCCCGGCGACTACGACGCGCTGGCCGGATCGGTGGTGGCCGGGCACGTCATCGAGTGCGGCTGCCAGGCGACCGGCGGGAACTACGCCTTCTTCGGCGAGGTGCCGGACCTGGCGCACTGCGGGTTCCCGCTCGTGGAGCTGGACTCCGACGGGTCCAGCGTGGTCACCAAGCATCCGGGGACCGGCGGGCTGGTCTCGGTGGGCACGGTCACCGCGCAGCTGCTGTACGAGATCGCCTCGCCGCGCTACCCGGGGCCCGACGTGGTGGCGCGCTTCGACACGATCGAGCTGCGCCAGCAGGGCCCGGACCGGGTCCGGATCTCGGGGGTGCGGGGCGAGGCCCCGCCGGACACCCTCAAGGTCGCCGTCAACTACGTGGGCGGCTACCGCAACACCATGACCATGGTCCTGACCGGCCTGGACATCGAGGCCAAGGCCCGGCTCGCACAGGAGGCCATCTGGTCCCGCGTCCCCAGGGAGTCCTTCGACCAGGTCCACGTCGAGCTGACCCCGCTCACCGGCACCGCCCCGCCCTCGGGCCCGGTCCCCGGCGCGGGCGACGCCTCGGGTGACGACGCGGCGGGCGCGGGCGACGGCGCGGCGGGCGCGGCCCCGGCCACCGGCACCGCCCTGCTCCGCGTCACCGTGATGGACGCCGACCGGAAGAAGGCCGGGCGCGCCTTCTCCTCCGCCGTGGTGGAGACGGGCCTGGCCAGCTACCCCGGTTTCTACGGCCTCACCCCTCCGGGCGACGCCTCCCCCTACGGCGTCTACTGGCCGACCCTCGTCCCGGCGGAGACGGTCCGGGCGCGTGTCTGGCTCGACGGCCGGGAGCTCGACACCCTGGAGACCGACGGCGCGCGGTCCGGTGGCGGGGAGGCCGGTGGCGGGGAGGCCGGGGGCGGGGAGGCCGGGGCCCCGGAGACCGGAGACCGGGCGCCGGAACGGGCGGGGCCGGGACAGGGCGGGGCGGAGCAGGCGGCCGGCGGCGGGGCGGAGCAGGGGGCCGACAACGGGGAGACCGTGCGGGCCGCGCTGGGCACGATCATGGGCGCCCGCTCGGGGGACAAGGGTGGCAACGCCAACCTGGGCGTCTGGGTCCGCACGGCCGAGCAGTTCCGGTGGCTGTCGGACCATCTGACGGCCGGACGTCTCCGGGAGCTGCTGCCGGCCACCGCCGGCCTGGAGATCGAACGCTTCGACCTCCCCAACCTCCACGCCCTCAACTTCGTCGTCCACGGCCTCCTCGGCCGGGGCGTGGCCGCCAGCCCCCGCCTCGACGCCCAGGCCAAGGCCCTCGGCGAGGAGCTCCGCGCCGCCCACACCGACATCCCCCGGTCCCTCCTCCCCTCCCGAGACGCCGGTTGACGCGACAGGGCCGGGCCGCGGCGGGCGGGGCGCCGGGAGGAGGGGGCGGTGCTATTGACCCCCGCGCAGGGGGATCATAGATTCGTCACGAACAGAACATCATTCGGTTAGGGTGGGCACATGGTCTCCGCGCACATCGACCTCAACGCGATCGACTTCGGCGCGCTGGGGACGTGGATGGACGGCCAGGGGCTGCCGGGCGGGGCGTTCGAGCACGTCGGGCCGGTGGCCGGCGGGACGCAGAACATCATGGTCCGGTTCGAGCGGGGCGGGGCGTCCTACGTGCTGCGCAGGCCGCCGCTGCACCCCCGGGCCGCGAGCAACGAGGTGCTCAGGCGGGAGGCCCGGGTGCTGGCGGCGCTGCGGGACACCCCGGTGGCGGCGCCCCGCCTCGTCGCGGCCTGCGCGGACGAGACCGTCATGGGGGACGCCGTCTTCTACCTGATGGAGCCGGTCCGGGGGTTCAACGCCACCGTCGGCCTGCCCGAGCCGCACGCCGGCGATCCGGCGATCCGGCACCGGATGGGGTTCGAGGCGACCTCGGCCCTGGCCGAGCTGGGCCGGGTGGACCATCGCGGCCTCGACGGCTTCGGGCGGCCCGAGGGGTTCCTGGAACGGCAGGTGCCCCGATGGATGGGCGAGCTGGAGACCTACGCCGCGCTCGACGGCTATCCGGGGCCCGAGATCCCCGGCCTGGAGGAGACCGCCGCCTGGCTGGAGCGGAACAGGCCGCGGAGCTTCTCCCCCGGGATCATGCACGGGGACTACCACCTGGCCAACCTGATGTTCGCCTACGACGGGCCCAGGGTCGCCGCGATCGTGGACTGGGAGATGTGCACGGTCGGGGACCCGCTGCTGGACCTGGGGTGGCTGCTGGCCACCTGGCCGGCCCCGGACGGCGGCGGCATGCTCACCGGCCACGTCGCCGGGCTGCCCACCGCCGGGGAGATCACCGCCTGCTACACGGCCCTGTCCGACCGGGACACCTCGGCCGTCGACTGGTACGCGGTGCTGGCCTGCTTCAAGCTCAGCATCGTCCTTGAGGGCACCCACGCCCGCGCGTGCGCCGGGAAGGCCCCCAAGGACATCGGGGACCTGCTGCACGCCACCACGCTCAGCCTGTTCGCCCGCGCCCGGAGCTTCATGTGAGGGCGCGCCCGGAGCCTCGCGTGAGGGCGCACCCGAGGGCGGGCCGTACGGGCCTCACGGCCGGGCGGATCCCCACCATCCCTTACCGGATGGGCGAAATATGCGTAATTTGGTGATTGAAACCACCCTGCAACCTTCCAAACTCTAGGATTGCCCGCAATTGCACCATGCGGTTGGCTCGGGGAAGGATTCAGTCATGCGTTTGCGGTTCCTTGGCTCCACTTCGGAGGCGGGCGCCTGTCCGTCCCTCTACGAGACCGACCGCGGCACCATCGTCGTCCAGGGCCTCCACCTGACCGATGCCGAGGCCCTGTCCGACCTCCGCCACGTCCTGGACGGCGAGAGCGCCGTGGAGGTCCCCAGAGAGCTGCTCGTGGACATCGCCCGCCGGGTGGTTCTGTAAATATTGATCACGATTGGGGAGACTCCTATGGCATGAGCCGCCCACCCGGGTCTAGCCTCATGCGCACCATAACGGGAGGTCGCGTGAGCGAGCGGGCCGGCGGGCACCGCCGCGCCCTGCCCCCGCGGCCGGCGAAGGAGAACGGGTGAGCGGGTTCCAGCAGGTCAGGAGCGATCTGGGCATGCAGCTCAGGCAGCTGCGCGAGGCGGCCCACCTGTCCGGCAAGGAGCTGGCCGAGCGGCTGAGGTGGCAGCCCTCGAAGGTCTCCCGGATCGAGAACGCCCGCCAGACCGCCACCGAGGACGACATCACCCAGTGGGGGCGGGCCGTGCAGGCCGCCCCCGAGGTCGTCGAGGAGCTGATCGACCAGGCCTCCGGACTGCTGGAGCGGCAGGACTCCTGGCGGCAGCGGCACCGCAGCGGGCTGGCCGCGCTCCAGGAGGACATCCGCGACCTGGAGATGCGGACCACGCTGTTCCGGGTGTTCGAGCCGGGGGTGGTCATCGGCCTGCTGCAGACCACCGAGTACGCCCGGAGCATCTTCACCCGGATCAAACGCCTCTACAACGCGCCCGACGAGATCGACGCCGCCATCCGGGTGCGGATGCAGCGCCAGGAGATCCTCTACGACCAGACCAAGAAGTTCCGCTTCATCCTGCCCGAGGCCGTGCTCCGCTACCGGCTGGCCCCGCTGGACGTGCTCCGCGGCCAGCTGGACCGGCTGCTGGCCGTGACCGCGCTGCCGAACGTGGAGTTCGGCGTGGTCCCCTTCGAGGCCCCCCTCCCCTCCGCGCTGCTCAACGGCTTCTGGATCTACGACGGCGACCAGGTCGCGGTGCCCACCAGGACCCGGGACCTGATCCTGCGCGACCCCGATGACATCGCCTTCTACGAGCGGGCTTTCGAGGAGTTCAGTGAGGTCGCGGCCTTCCGGGAGGAGGCCCGGGCGGTGATCGTCCGGGTCCTGGAGGACTTCGCACGACAATCCTCGGATTAATCCCCGCAATTGCTTGATTAACCTCCCAAGATCGTGCAATTCTCTGTCCAGACGGAGGTGAAGCACGATGCTGGACACGCTGTCTTGTCTGGAGAGGTTCGCCACTGCCACGCGGCGGCACGCCGACCTCTGCGTGCAGAGGATGTCGTTGGGGGACCCCGCTTACGTGAGCGTCCGCAACCGGTTCAGCAGCACGCTCGTCGAGACCGTGACATGCTCGCCGGACGGGGGCTTCATCACCTCGTGGGGCTACCGGCTGGGCAGCACGGACAACATCGAGGGCGCCGCCGCGCGTCTGGCCTTCCTGCTCGCCGCGATGCCGGCCTGAGCACCGCCGCAGCACGCCGCCCGGCCGAGGCGGCGCCGGCCCGGACAGGCGGGCCCGGACAGGCGCGGGGCCGGTGAGGCGTCACGGGAGACCGGGGAGCGGCCCGCCCGCTGACCGCGGACGGGGTCAGGGCTCCGAGGGGGCCGGCTGGTCGGCGAGCGGCTCGGCGGGGAAGATCGCGGGGTCGAGACCGACCTCGCGGGCGGCGGCGACCCGGGCGTGGTGCAGGAGCCGGGAGCGGGACATGTTCCCCGCGTGCAGGGTGTAGCGGACGACCAGGCCGTCGAGCATGCCGTCGATCCGCTCGGCCGCCCCCTGAGGGTCGTCGCAGACGAACTCGCCCCCCGCCACACCGCCCGCGATCACCTCGGCGAGGATCTCGATCCAGGCGCCCTCCAGCTCCAGCAGGATGGCCCGGATGTGCGCCTCGCGGACCCCGACGGCCCAGGCGTCGAGCCAGAGGATCCAGCTCTGGTCGGACCGGGAGGCCGGGATGTAGAAGCGCAGGACCCGGTCCAGCCGCTCGACGGCGGTCCCCGGGTCGGCGGCGATCTCCCTCAGTCGCTGGACCTCCGACTCGCTGGTGCTGCGGAGCATCTCGGTGATGAGATCGTCCTTGGTGGCGAAGTGGTAGTGGATCAGTCCACCGCTCACGTTGGTCGCCTTGGCGATGTCGGCGACGCGGGTGCTCGCCAGCCCCCGTTCGAGCACGACCCGCCGGGCGGCTTCGAGCAGCTCCGCGCGACGCTGGTCCGCCTGGTCTGCGCGGCTGCCGCGCGCCCCTCCGCTGTGCACGGCGCAAGACTACAGGCGTCGGGGCGCGCCGGTGCGGCACCGCGGGCCCCGGCCACCACTGACCGGCCATCCGGCCCTCCCCGCCTGTGGCGCCGGGGCCGCAGGCGGGCCCCGCCGCGCAGGGCTCCCCGCCACTGGCACGCGAGGCTCCCGGCCACACGGGACTCCCGGCCGGCACCGCGGGTCCGGGCGGAGCCCCGTAGCCGCGCGGGCGGAGTCCCGGACGGCCGGGGGCGGGCCTCAGCCGCAGCGGTAGAGGGGCTGGCCCCCCTCCGCGCCGCCGTACTCGGAGGGGGCGACGGCGGTGCAGTTGGCCTGCGCCCACGCGGTCACCTCGGAGCCACCGCCACCGCCGGGGCCGCCGGGGCCGCCCCGGTCGCCGCCCGGCAGCAGATATTTGAGCCGCCCGGAGGAGACGAGCTCCTTGAGCCGGTCCACGGTCATGGCCGGGTCGCTGCCGGTGAAGCCGCCCATCGCGATGACGGGCAGGCCGGTGGACAGGATGACCGACGAAGCGCTCTGCGCGCTGCCCACCGCCACCAGCCAGGTCGCGCCGCCCCGGTTGTCCGTCAGATACTCGGTCAGCTCCCGGTCCACGGCCCCGCCGGGGCCGCCCCGCGTCCCGGCCGGCGGGCCCTGCTGCCCGTCCCGCCGGTCCCCACCGGTCAGGCCCGTCCCGGGGCCGCCGGGCAGGCCTTCCGGGAGATCGGCGGGCGGCCCCCCGGGGAGCGCGCCCCGGCCGCCCGCCCGGCCTCCTCCGGGGAACCCACCCGGGAACCCGCCCGGGAAGCCGCCCGGTCCCCGCATGCCGGCGGCCCCCGCGGGCCCCGCGGTGGGGTTGGTGCCGTTGACGGACGAGCCGAGCGGGGTCAGGGCGTAGGCGGCGGGCCCGGCCAGGCCCGCGGCCAGCCCGGCGAGCAGGGCGACCGCGGCGACCCGCCGCCGGAGCCGCCGGCCGAGCCGGGCCAGGAGCAGTCCGGCCGCCGCGGCCGCCGCCACCGCGGCCACCGCCCAGGCCAGCCGGGGCACGAAGTCCGGCGTACGGCGGAGCACCGTGAAGGCCCAGGCCCCGGTGACCGCGACGCCCGCCGGCAGTGCCCACGCCCAGGCCCGGGACTCCTGGTAGGCGCGCCACAGCAGCACCCCGCCGAGCCCGGTCAGGGCGGCGACGGCCGGCGCCATGGCGGTGGAGTAGTAGGGGTGGAAGGTGCCGCTGGAGAAGCTGAAGACCACGTAGTGGACCGCGAGCCAGCCGCCCCACAGCAGCAGGGCCACGCGGGTGCCGCGCAGGCGGTGGCGGCCGGCCAGGATCAGCCCGGCGGCCAGGGCGGCCGCGGCGAAGGGCAGGAGCCAGGAGATCTGCCCGGCCATGATGTCGTTGAACAGGCGCCCGGCCCCCGGCTCGCCGCCGAACCCGCCCCCTCCCCCGCCGCGCCCGCCGCCACCGCCGAAGACGCGGCCGAGGCCGTTGTAGCCGATGACCAGGTCCCGGACGGAGTTGTCGGTGCTGCCGCCGACGTAGGGACGGTCGGAGGCGGGCCACAGGTCCACGATCGCCATCCACCAGGCGCTGGAGACCACCAGGGCGACGCCCGCCGCGAGCAGGCGGCCGAGCCGCCGGAGCACCGTGCCGGGGGCCATGGCCAGGTAGACCGGGGCGAAGGCCGGCAGCACCAGGTATGCCTGGAGCATCTTGGTGTTGAAGGCCAGGCCGACGAGGGCGGCCGACACGACGAGCGTGCGCGTGCGGCCGGTGCGGACCGCCTCCTGGCAGAACCAGCCGGCCAGGACCAGGAGCAGGACGAGGACGGTGTCGGGGTTGTTGTCCCGGTTGATGGCGACCGTGATCGGGGTCAGCGCCATCACCAGGGCCGCGAGCAGGCCCGCGGCGTGGCCCGGCGGGCCGGGCAGCGCCCGCCGTACGGCCGAGTGGACCACGCCGACGGCGGTGACGCCCGCCAGGGCCTGGGGCAGGAGCATGCTCCACGTCCCGAACCCGAAGATCCGCGCCGGCAGCCCCATCACCCACAGCGCGAGCGGGGGCTTGTCGACGGTGATGAACGACCCGGCGTCCAGGGCGCCGAAGAAGAACGCCTTCCAGCTCTGGGTGCCCGACAGGATCGCGGCGGAGTAGTAGCCGTTGGCGTGGCCGTTGCGGCCGAGGGCCCACAGGTGCAGGATGGCGGCCAGCGCGAGCACGCCCCACAGGCCGGGCCGGGCCCAGCGCGGGTCGCCGGGGGCGCCGAGAAGCGCCCGCCGCACGGCGGTGCCGGATCCCGCCGCGCGGCTCCCGGCCGGGCCGGGGGTGCGGGAGGTCATCGGGCGGCCTCCTTCGTGCGCCGGGGGTTGAAGACCCACGCGCGGAGCAGGAGGAAGCGGACCAGGGTGGCGAGGGCGTTGGCGGCGACGACCGCGGCGATCTCGGTGGTGGTCGAGGCTCCGGGGATGAGGTGGCCGAGCAGGGTCAGGCCGCCGGTGCTCAGCAGGAGGCCGATCAGGAAGGCCAGGCCGCCTTCGAGCTGCTGGCGGAGGGCTCCGGTGCGGCCGGTGACGCCGAAGGTGAAGCGGCGGTTGGCGGCGGTGTTGGCCACGGCGGTGACGAGCAGGGCCACGGCGTTGGCGACCACGGCGGGCACCACCAGCCGCAGGGTGACGAACAGGGCCAGGTGCGCCAGCGTGCTGATCACCCCGATGACGGCGAAGCTGGGCAGCTGCCGGGCCATGCCGGCGGGGAGCCGGGCCTTCTGGACCCGTGGCGGCACCGGGATGCGGGCCGCGCCCGACAGGGTCTTCCGCGCCACCCTGGCCATCCCCCGCAGGTCGTCCATGGCCGTCCTGGCGATGTCCACCCGGCTGTCGGGGTCGTCCACCCA
>NZ_JBSFPS010000152.1:0-23504 GCF_053588315.1 Streptosporangium sp. NPDC003464
GCGATGATGGAGCTGGGCCGCGACCACGGCTGTCCGCCCCGGCGCACCTTCAGCGCCACCTCCCTGGCCCTGCTGATCTCCCTGGGCTGCGCGGTCGGCCTGGCCGCCGCCACGCTGCCGTTCACCGCCCGCTCGGTGGCCGAGCGGGCGTGGTATCTCGCCCTGGTCATCCCGGTGATCGTCCTGTGCCTGCACCCGAGGGTCCTCACCTGGGGCCTGAACCTGGCGCTGCGGATCGCCCGCAGGGACCCCGTCGAGCGGGTGCTGCCCGGCCGCGCCCTGCTGGCCGCCGTCGCCTGGACCGTCCTGGGCTGGCTGGTCTACGGCCTGCACACCTGGCTCGTCCTCGGCGACCTGACCGGCGACTTCTCGCTCTACCCGCTCGGCGCCGGGGCCTACGCCTTCGCCTGGGCGACCGGCCTGCTGATCGCGGTCGTCCCGGCCGGGGTGGGCGTGCGCGAGGCCGCGATGGTCGCGGTCATCGCGCCGGCGATCGACACGCACGGCGCCACCGCGGCCGTGATCACCGCCGGGGTCGTCGCCCTGATCTCCCGGCTGGCCTTCACCTTCACCGACGTGGCCTGGGCCGGGATCGGCTGGCTGCTCGGCCGCGGCGCTCAGGCCCCCGCCGAGACCAGGGCGTCCACATACGTCGCCCAGTAGGGCTCGGGGTCGACGGCCTTGACCCCGGCGCGCAGCCGCTCGGGCTCGCCCGGCCGGTAGAAGGCGGTCAGCGCCGCGCGGAGCGCCTCCACCGACCCGGGCTCGACGAGCAGCCCGTCGACGCCGTCGGTCACGTGGTCACCGAGCGTCCCCACCCGGGTGGCGATCACCGGCACCCCGTACTCGTGCCCGAACCACACCTGCTGGCTGGCCGTACCGCTCCGGTAGGGCAGGACGAGCGCGTCGACGTCGGCGAACAGCCCCGGCACGTCCCCGTCGGCCACGTAACCCGGCCGCAGCTCCACCCTGGCGGTCAGGCCGAGCTCGGTGACCAGCGCCTCAGTCTGCTCCAGGCAGCCCCAGAACTCCCCCGCGACCCGGAGCGAGACGCCCTCGGGCAGCGCGCGGATCAGCAGGTCGAGCCCCTTGTACGGGCGGACCAGGCCGAAGAACAGCAGCCTGTTGGTCACGCCCTCGACATGGGGGTGCTCCTGGAGCCCGGCCGGTAGGTGCGGCGCCATCTCGGCCACCGTCACCGGGGCGGGACCGAGCTCGCGGGCCGGCGCGGCCTGCTGCTCGGAGTGGACGAGCACCCCGTCCACCCGGCGCAGCAGCGCCCTCATCAGCGGGACGTCGTAGGGCTTGCGCTCGTGGGGCAGGACGTTGTGGCAGAGCGCGACGGTCCGGGTCCGGCGGCCCAGGCCGTACAGGATGCCCAGGTAGGGCGGGACCTGCACGGGGCTGAGCACGGCGAGGATCACCAGGTCGGCCTCCGCCAGCCGGCGTCCGCAGCGGACCCAGCCGTCCGGGCGGCGCCAGTCGAGGTCACGGCGGACGTCGGGGTAGGGCGCGCCCGCGGGGGTGTCCACGGTCTGCTGCCCCGGATAGAGGAAGGAGGGGTACTGGGCCTTCCACGACTCGATCACCACCTCGTGCCCGGCGGCCCGCAGGCGGTGCGCCAGCTCGGTGGTGTGCGCGGCCCCGCCGCCCTTGTAGGGGTGGGTCGGCCCGACGATCGCGATCCGCATCTACTCGCTCCTGGAGCGCACGATGAGGTCGGCCAGCAGCGCCAGCGAGCCGATGAGCAGCCCGGACAGGAAGATCACGATGGTGTTGCTGGTCAGGTAGAAGCCGTAGCGGATCATGTCGACGACGCCCTTGACCAGGCCGATGCCGACCAGCCAGAGCGCGGGCGGCATGAGCACCTTGAGCGGGTTGAAGTACATGACCATCCGCAGCACCTGCAGGATGTAGCGGTAGGCGTCGGAGACGAAGCTGAACTTCGACTTGCCTGCCCGCTTGCTGTATTCGATCGGCAGGTAGTAGACGTCGTGCTGGTTGGACAGGAACGACAGCGTGATCGTGGTGACGCAGGAGAATCCGGGCGGCAGCAGCCGTAGATACGGCCGGGCGACCGACTTGCGGAAGGCCCGCAGCCCGCTGTTGAGGTCGGGGATCTTCTGGCCCGCCAGCCGCTCGGCCACCTTGCGGATGAACCACTTCGCCGGCACCCGCAGGAACTTGTGCGAGCCCTCCTCGGTGGTCCGCGCGCCCACGACCTGGTCGATCGTGTGGTCCTTGTCCAGGATCTCGACGAGCTCGGGGATGCGCTCGTTCGGGTAGGTCATGTCGGCGTCGGTCCACACGACGATCTCGCCGCGCGCCTCCTGGCTGCCGATCCGACGCACCGTGCCCGACCCGCCGTTGCGGTGGAAGGCCCGGATCCGCATGTTGGGGAAGCGCGGCGCGGCCTCCTGCAGCCTGGCCAGCGTCTGGTCGCTGGAGCAGTCGTCCACGGCCACGAGCTCGTAGGTGTAGCCGCTGCGGTCCATGGCCCCGCAGATGCGCTCGACCTCGTCGATGACATGGTCCTGCTCGTTGTAACAGGGCAGAACGATCGTGACGTACGGCGTTGCGTCCACAGCTGGTCCACTCTCGGAGGTCTCGGGCGTGCTCACGTCGGGCGAGGATACTCTGCCCCGCTGGGAGCCGGACGCACATCACCCCGTCCGGACGGTCACGCTCGCCCGTCCGGACGGCCGCGCGCCCCGGCGCGTCGCCCCGTCCGGACGGCCGCGTGCCACCTCGGATGCACCCGGCCGGGCCCCCGGGCGCTCCGCGCCCGCCCCGCCGGCCCCGGCCGGTCCGTCGCGCCCCCTCAGCGGGGGAGGCTCACACGGGATCCTCGCCCGTCGCGTGCCCCCCGGCGGGCACGGCCGGCTCCGGCTGCCGGAACGGCACGACCATGGCGACGGGCTCACCGTTCTGGGTGACGGTCAGCGTCTCTCCCGCCTTGACCCGCGCGAGAACCTGACTGGTCTTATGGGCGAGGTCACGGACGGCTACCGTGGGCTTGCTGTGCAACTGCTGACTCATGTGGCAATCATGCCCTCCACGTGGCCCGCACCGGGGGGAAAGCGGCCAGGAAGCAGGTGTCCGTCATGGCTCGGTGGCCCGCTCCGCGCGCTCCCACCCCCGCATAGCCGGGCATTCCCTACCAAGCCAGACCGGCCCCCTCCGCGCCGGTCCGGCGACCACGGGGACGACCGGCCTAGGCGACGGCCATCCAGACGTTCATGGACAGCGACCAGGTGCCGTCCGGGGGGCCGGTCAGCGATCTCTCGTCCTGGCGGACGGCGAGCTTCAGCACCTGGACCGCCTCGCCGTACGGGAGGAGCTGCTCCCGCTTGGCGGCGAGCAGGACGGGGACGCGGCCGGCGGCGCGGACCCGGCCGACCAGGCGCTCGACGTCGGACCTGACGGGGATGTCGGCGCCCACCGGGAAGGCGACCCGGGCGGTGGGCACGCCGCAGGTGCCCCGGACGACCTGGGTGAGGCGGTCGCCGGTGACCCGCTCCACGATCAGCACCGAGGCCCGTTCCGGCAGGGCTGCGCACATCGCCTCGACCGCCGCGCGCTCGCCGCGCTCGACGGGGGTGAAGGCCGTCCCGATGGAGGTGATCGCCGGGGGGACGAGCAGGAGCACCGCGCCGCCGGTGGCCAGGCCCCGCTGCACGGCCTGGCCGTATCCCATCCTGCGGGCCTTGTCCCGCACCCAGCGCAGCCCCCAGACCGCCAGCAGGACGAGGCCGGGGATGACGACGGGGACCAGCCGCCGGGCGGCCCACGGGTGGTCGGGGGTGATGCCCGGCCGGTAGAGCGTGGTGACCGTGGTCCAGCCGACGACGGCCAGCGGCAGCAGCCAGCCGAACCCCCGCCCCCTGGCCATCCGGCGCGTGAGCACCGCCCCGGCCAGCGTCGCCAGCACCACCACGGGCACCCCGACGTACCAGATCACCCAGTAAAGCGACTCCTCGTAGTAGAGCCGGGCGCCGTCGGCCGGCAGCCCGTTGGCCAGCTGGGTCCGCTCGATGAACTCGTAGTTCAGCCGGTCCTCCGGCGTGGCCGGCTGCCGGATCACGGTCTGCAGCCACGGCCGGGCCGCGAAGGCCGTCATGACCAGCGCCACCAGGGCGCCGGCGAACTCGGGCAGCCGGCGGATCCCCGCCGCCCGGCGCAGGAGGGCCGCCAGCCGCGGCGCCAGCAGCGCGATGACCAGGGTGAGGACCAGCACCGCTCCGCAGATGGCCAGCAGCGGCTCGAAGGAGCCGGACAGGTAGTCCAGATAGGGCCTGGACAGGATGTATCCGGCCGCGACCCCCGTCCCGGCCCCGGCCGCCAGCCCGAACAGCAGCGGCACGCCGAGCCGCCCCTCGTCGCGGACGCCCGCCCGCCGCAGGGCGATCAGCAGCCCGGCGTAGGCGAGCACGGGCAGCACGTCGCGCAGTCCGTCGATCCTGACCAGGACGGCCAGCCCGAAGACCAGGCCGGCCAGCTCCGCCCCGATCACGGCGCCGTCGGACTGGGCCCGGCGGATCCGCCCCGGCTGCTCGCCGGAGGGCAGGGACGGCAGGTAGCCCAGGCCCGTGATGCCGGAGCGGAGCCTGACCTGGGCGTCGTGCAGCAGGGCGAGGCCGCCGAAGAGCAGGATCAGGGAGGGGATCTCGCTGAAGGTGGTGCGCGAGGTGTAGAGGATCGGCAGGCTGACCGCGAACACCAGCGCGGCCAGCGGGGCCCAGCGGGCGCCGACCAGCCGGGCGACGACTCCCGCCAGCACGAGCACCGCCAGCGCGCCCAGCAGCGGCGCCGTCAGCAGGAGCCCGGGCAGGCCGCCCAGCCAGTGGCCCAGCGCGTCGATCAGCGGCGCCCCCGGCATGAACTGCGGCACGACCGCGCCGCCGGAGGGGTAGAAGCCCGGGCTGTCGAAGCGGAGCGCCTGGTCCGGCCCGCCGAAGGCCGCCTGCTGATGGGGGACGGGCAGCGAGCCGTGACCGGCCAGCCAGACGGCGTACTGGGCGTAGGTGGCGGGGTCGCGGCGGACGATGAGCTGCTCGCTGTGGAACAGCCCGTTGAAGACCCCCGAGGCCAGGGCCACGGCGATGACCCCGGCGGTCTGCCAGGCGGTCGCCTCGACGGTCTCGGGCAGGCGGCGCAGGCCGTAGCGGCACAGCAGGGCGGCGATCACCAGGCCCAGCGGCAGGGCGGCGATCGGCCGGAACCAGCCGAACAGCAGCAGCGACAGCCCGGCCAACAGCCAGCCCGCCAGCACGAGCGCGGGCGCGGCCGAGACCACGGCGAGCACCCTGCCCGCCGAGGGCCTGCGCGTGCGATCCAACCAGGTGATCCTCATAGCTGGTCCCGAGCGTAGTGGCAGCCTCCGGCTGCGGCGATGGGTGCGCGCGGCGGGCCGCTGAAAGCCGGTAGCGTACGCGCAGCGCGCGAAGGGGGCGGGGAGTGGTCGGCTGGGCTCGGGGGCACCGGTGGTTCCTGGGGGTGCTGGGTCTCGGCGCCGTCCTGCGGGCGGTCACCATGCTGGGATACCGGCCCGCGATCTGGTTCCCCGACTCCTACACCTATGTGGTGACCGCGCTGAAGCCCCGGCCCGACCTGGTCCGCCCGGCCGGATACTCGATGTTCCTGCGGCTGCTCGAACCGTTCCACAGCTTCGCCTCCGTCGCGCTGGTCCAGCATCTGCTGGGACTGCTGGTCGGCGTGCTCGTCTATCTCACCGCCCGGCGGCTGGGCGCCCCCGGCTGGGCCGCGGTGCTCGCGTCCGCCCCTTCCCTACTGGACGCCTACCAGATCGAACTGGAGCACCTGCTGGTCTCCGACACCCTGTTCGCCGCGCTGGTGATGTCGGCGGTCTGCCTGGCCCTGTCCCGGACCGCCGGGTGGCGTACGGCGTGCGGGATCGGGCTGCTGGTCGCGGCGGCGACGCTGACCAGGACCGTCGGGCTGCCGCTGGTCGTGATCTTCGCGGGCTGGCTGATCTACCGGGCGCGGGGGCGGGTGCTGACGGCCGGGGTGATGCTGGCGGCCGCGGCCCTGCCGATCCTGGGCTACGGGGCCTGGTTCCACGCGACCCACGGCCGGATCGGGATCGTGGGCGCCAACGGCGTCTTCCTCTACGCCAAGACGATGACCTTCGCCGACTGCGCGGTGATGAGGCCGCCCGCGGACCTGGCCGTGCTCTGCGACCCCCGCCCGCCCGCCCGGCGGCCCCCCGCGCAGGAATACGTCTGGAGCCCGGACTCGCCGCTGGTCAAGCTGCCCGGCATCACCTTCACCGAGGAGAACGACGCCCTGGCCGGCCGGTTCGCCTCACTGGCCATCCGCAGCCAGCCGCTGGGCTATCTCGGCTCGGTCGCCTCCGAGCTGGCCCGCTCCTTCACCCTGGGCCGTCCGGTCTACCCGGACCAGGAGATCTACGACTACTACGAGTTCCCGGCGGCGCCGCCGGCGCCGCCGGGCCGCTACCCGGCCACGGTGGGCGCCGAGCGCGCCGAGCGCGACTACGAGCGAGGGCCGATCGCCACCCGGATCGTCGAGCCCTACGCGGGCTGGATGCGGGCCTACCAGGACGTCGTCCGGCTGCCCGGCGCGGCGGTGCTGGTGATCCTGCTGATCCCCCCGGTGGCGGCGGCCGTGCGGCGCCTGCGCCCGGACTCCACGCTGTGGGTGCTGCCGTGGACGACGGCGGTGGTGCTGCTCGTCATGCCCCCGGCGGTCGCGGAATTCGACTACCGCTACGTGCTGCCCGCCGTACCGGCAGCGTGTCTGGCAGCGGCTTTTGTGGCGGGCAAACCTTCTTTCCATAACATTCCAAGAAATGTCCGTATTTGAGTATGCTGGGCGCCCGGATCACCACGGGAGCGGCAAGGGGCGGTCATGACCAAGTTCACGTCATCATGGCGCCCGGCACTCACCTCATGACCTACCCTTTGGGCGCAATGAGCGAGCTGAAGCAGCACCGGGCGTTGCCGCCAGGCGAGGAGATCGCATGAGCGACCATCGGCACGTCTCCGTGAAGGACCGCCGGGCCGAGCCGGCCGGCCACGGCCGCCGGGGCTCCCGCCGCGCGGGCGGGGACGGCGGCCCGCCCCCCGAGCCCCCGAGCGACTACGCCGGGCCGCCCCGCGACCCGCGCCGCAAGGCCGGACGGCTGGGCGTGGGCGGCTGGGTCAGCATCGCGATGACCGGCGTCCTGGTGGCCGGCACCCTCGGCGGCTACAAGTTCTACCGCGACCTCGACGACAGCATCACCCGCGAGAGCGTCGTGGACAAGCTCGGCGCCAACCGCCCCCCGGAGACCGGGGCGCTCAACGTGCTCGTCGTGGGCTCCGACACCCGCGACGGCGCCGGGAACAAGAGATACGGCCAGCACATGCAGGGCCAGGGCGAGCGGACCGACACGATCATCCTGCTCCACATCTCCCCCAACCGTGACAAGGCCACCCTGGTCAGCTTCCCCCGCGACTCCATGGTCCAGGTGCCCGCCTGCGAGAACCCCGTGACGAAGGCGGCCATTCCCGCCGGCCTCAAGCAGATCAACTCGGCCTTCAACGACGGCGGCATCGTCTGCACGTGGAAGACGATCGAGGCGCTGACCCAGATCCACGTCGACCACTTCGTCAAGGTCGACTTCGCCGGCTTCACCAACATCGTCGACGCGCTGGGCGGCATCGAGATCTGCCTGCCCGAGGACGTGATGGACAAGAAGGCCAAGCTGGAGCTGACCAAGGGCAAGCACAACGTGATGGGCAAGACCGCCCTCGCCTACGTCCGTGCCCGCTACGCGCTCGGCGACGGCAGCGACCTCAGCCGGATCAAGCGCCAGCAGGTCTTCCTCCAGCAGGTGATGAAGAAGGCCACCAGCTCCGACCTGCTGACCGACCTCGGCAAGCTGAACAACTTCCTGAAGGCCGCCGCCTCGTCGGTGACGATGGACAGCAACCTCGACACCGGGCGCCTGCTGGAGATCGCCCAGAGCGCGAAGTCCCTCACCTCCTCCGGTCTGAAGGCCATCACCGTGCCGTGGATGCCGGACCCCGCCGACAAGAACCGGGTCGTCTGGCGGCAGCCCGCCGCCACCGAGCTGTTCGACGCGATCCGCAGCGACACCGAGGTGACCAAGAGCCCGGCCCCCAACGTCTCCGCGAAACCGGCCGTCAAGCACGAGCAGGTCCAGGTCCAGGTCTTCAACGGCACCGGCACCTTCGGCCTGGCCAAGGAGGTGGCCGCCAAGCTGGCCGCCCAGGGCTTCCGGGTGACCCAGGTCGGCAACGCCCGCCCGGCCACCGGCGACGTGCCCACCACCGTGCTGCGCTACGGCAAGCGGGACGCCGAGGGAGCCTCCTACGCCGACGCGCTGGCCGCCAGGCTCTCCGGCGACAAGCTCACCCCCGTGGCGGGCAAGGTGAAGCCCGCCAGCATGGAGAACTACGCCGCGACCATCCCGGCCACCCCGCTGCCCACCGGCCCGGTCGTCCAGCTGATCATCGGCACCGACTGGAAGGGCGTCCGGGTCCCCACCAAGATCCCCGACTCCCTCAAGGACTCCGTCGTCGACAGCAAGACCAACCCTTGCCAGTAGGCCCCGCCCCCGGCGGCCCGCCGGACGGCGCGGGCCGTACGGCGGGCGGTGCGGGCGCGACGGCCACCTCAGGCCGTACGGCCCGCCCCCTGGGCGGCACGGACCGCACGGCACGCGCCATGAGCGGCGCGGGCCGTACGGGGGACCCCATGGACGGCGCGGACCTTACGGAGGACACCGCGGGTACGGAGGACCCAATGGACGGCGCGGACCTTACGGAGGACCCCATGGACACCGCGGGCCGTACGGTGCGCCATCGGCCGTACGGCGGGCGGCGCGGGCGGGCGGCCTCCGGAAGATCACGATTCACCGGGAACCCCCGCCGCCCCCGGGCGCTCGTGCGACAGACCCCGCGCGCTCGGTTTAGGGTGGTCGGGTCGGCGAGCCGGAGCCCATTCGGCCGCATCCTCCGGCGGTCCCCGGGCGTCTTAACCAGTGTGTCCGACCACCTCCCAGTCTCCGACAGATAGCTGAGCGTTTTCCCCGTGAGCGACACCCGATCTCCCTTCCACATGCCGGCCCCCCGTGACGACGGCGCCCCCGACGCCGGCACCGGCGGGTCCGGCGGGCAGGGCCGGACCTCCGCCTCGTGGCCGATGCCCGAGCACGCGCAGCCGTCTCCGGCCTCCCGGGCCTCCTGGCCCGAGCCCCCGGACCTCGGTCCCGCCCCGTCCACCCGCGACGGCCACCGCGAGGAGCAGGGCTGGGACGAGGGGGCCGGCGAGGTCACCGCCTGGGGCTACCCGGCCTACCAGGAGCCGCCCGCCCCCTCCGAGGACGCATGGGCGAACTGGGACACCCAGACGCCCCCCGGCGAGCAGGAGCCGACCTCCCGCCGGGACGCCCGGGCATCCTCCGGGCCGCGGGGACGGACCCCGCAGCGGGAGACCCCGCCGTCCTCCCCGCCGCAGCCGCGGGGATCGCGGGAGGACACCCGGCAGGGCCCCGCGCCGCAGGGATGGGGATCATCCGAGGACCTCCGCTCCTCCTCCCCGCTGGAATCACGGGGATCGCGGGGAGACGCCCGGCGGGACTCCGCGCCGCAGGGATGGGGATCATCCGACGACGCCCGCCCGTCCTCCCCGCTGGAATCATGGGGACCGTCCGAGGACCTCCGCCCGTCCGAGGACCTCCGCCCGTCCTCCCCTCCGGAGTCATGGGGATCGCGGGGAGACACCCGGCAGGGCTCCGCGCCGCAGGGATGGGGATCATCCGACGACGCCCGCCGTCCCTCCGCCCGGGAGACGCGGACACCGTACCCGGACGCGCGGACGCCCGCCCGCAGGAGCCCGCTGGACATCACGCCCGCCACCGCGCCCGCCGGCAACCTGCTGGACCCGCTGGATCCCGCGTGGTCGTCGGAGCACGACACCGCCCGGGCCCCGGCGGCCCCCCACCGGCCGCAGCCGCAGGACGCGCCGGCCGCCGCCGAGCGGCCGTTCTCCTACTGGGAGAACTCCAGCCGCGGGGCCGCCCCCTCCCCCTGGGACCGGTCCGCGGGGCCGGAGGAGCAGGAGCAGGAGCCGCGCCCGGAGGAGGAGCCCGCCGCTCCGCCCGCCAGGAAGAAGCGCGAGCCGTATCTCGACAACGTGAAGTTCGTCCTGATCGCCCTGGTGGTGACCGGGCACTCGCTGGTGCCCACCCTGGCCACGCACTCGGCCAAGTCGGCCTACCTGTTCATCTACACCTTCCACATGCCGGCGTTCGTACTGATCAGCGGTTATCTCGGCCGGAACTTCTGGAACTCCAACGCCAAGATCAACAAGCTGGTCGACACCATGCTGGTGCCGTACGTGGTCGTGGAGATCGGCTACGCGCTGCTCCGCTTCGGGCTGGGCCAGAAGTGGACCCTGACGATCATCGACCCGGCCTGGCTGAACTGGTACCTGCTGGCGCTGGTGCTCTGGCGGATCTCCACGCCCATCTGGAACCGGATGCGGCAGCCGCTGCTGGTCGCGGTGATCATCTACATGGTCGCCGGCTTCTCGGAGATCTCCGGCGACTTCAGCATCGACCGCTTCTTCGGCCTGCTCCCCTTCTACGTGCTCGGCCTGGTGCTCAAGCCCGAGCACTTCGACCTGCTCAAGCCGGTGTGGGTCAGGATCCTGGGCGGGCTCACGCTGGCCGGGGGCGCCGCGGTGGCGATCTTCATCGCCCCGCACGTCAACCTCAAGCCGATCTACTTCCGCTACAGCTTCAAGTCCATGGACATGAGCTGGTGGATCGGGCTCGGCGTGCGCGGCGCGCTGCTGGTCGCGGCGCTGGCCATGTCGGTCGCGCTGCTGGCGGTGGTGCCGCGGCGGGAGACCTGGTTCTCCGACCTCGGCACCCGCACGCTCTACGCCTACCTGCTCCACGGCGTCGTGGTGCTCATCGCCAAGGACCAGGAGTGGCTGAGCTTCCCCTGGCTGCACGGCCCGCTGGGGGTGATGGCGATCGCGTCGAGCTCGCTGGCGCTGGCCATCGTGCTGTCCCTGCCGGAGACCCGCAAGCTTTTCAAGTGGCTGCTCGAACCCCGCCTGGTCTGGCTCTACCGCCGGCCGTCCGCGGCCTCCCCCGCCAGGTCGCCGGAGCCCGCCGGCACCGCGCCGGAGCCCGCCGGCAGGGAGAGTTCAGCGGCAGTTACCCGGTAATTAACTCAACACATCCGGTGATGACGGAACCGGCACTCAGCATCGGGATATGCGGGTATGTGTCGGGACTATCGTTCATCGCCCCGAAGACGCCCGGATCATGCATCGGCAGATCCGGGCGCTCCTCGACGCGGGGCACGAGATCACCTATGTCGCGCCCTTCACCGACTGCAACGTCACCCCCGACCCCCGGGTCCGGGCGATCGACGTCCCCCGCGCGGTGGGCCGCCGGCGCGGACGCGCCCTCAAGGCCGCCCGCGGGGCCCTCAAACGCGGCGTCGAGGGGGCCGACCTGCTGGTCGTCCATGACATCGAGCTGCTGTTCCGGCTGCCCAGGAGCCGCCCCGTCACGGTCTGGGACGTCCACGAGGACACCGCCGCCGCGCTGGAGGGCAAGCCCTACCTCCCCGAGCACCTGCGCCGGACCCTGCCGCCGCTGATCCGCCGGGTCGAGGCCCGCGCGGAGAAGCGCCTGCACCTCATCCTGGCCGAGGAGTCCTACCGGGAGCGCTTCTCCCGCCCCCACCCGGTGGTGCCCAACACCACCTACGTGCCCCCGCGGCCGCCCGCGCCGCCCGGCCGGAACCGGGTGGTCTACGTGGGCCACCTGTCCCGGGCCAGGGGCGCGGTGGAGCTGATCGAGCTGGCCCGGCGGCTGCACCCGCACGGGATCAGGACGGACCTGGTGGGCGCCGCCGACGCCGAGATCAGGCCGCTGCTGCGGGACGCGCAGCGGGATGGCCTGCTCGACTGGTACGGATACGTGCCCAACCAGCACGCGCTGCGGATGGCCGAGGGGGCGATCGCCGGGCTGTCGCTCCTGCACGACGTGCCCAACTACCGGCGGTCGATGCCGACCAAGGTCGTCGAGTACATGTCCCGCGGGCTCCCGGTGATCACCACGCCGCTGCCGGCCGCCTCCTCGCTGGTCGAGCGGTCCGGCTGCGGCGTCGTCACGCCCTTCGGGGACGTGGACGCGGCGCTGCGCGCCGTACTGGCGCTGCGGGAGGACCCCGAGGGGGCCGCGGCGATGGGCGCGCGCGGTCATGCGGAGGCGCTGCGCCGCTACCACTGGCCCGACCAGGCGGGCGAGTTCGTGGGGCTGCTGGAGGGGTGGGCGACGGCGAGCGCCGCCCCCGCGCGCGCCCACCACCGTCCCCTCGTGGTCTGACCCTCCGCGCGGTCACCGGGGCCGCTCCAGGTCGAAGGCGATGTCGGCCACCCGCACCGTCGCGACGCGGGGGTCCTCGATCAGCTCGCGCAGCGACGGGATCGTGGCCGGGGAGTCGACGTAGGCGCAGGAGGTAACCGCAGACCAGCGGCCGGTGCTCCCGGTAGAGCCGCTCAATGCGGGTGCCGACGGCCGCCTCCGCGTCGGGGGTCGGTCCGTCACGGACCAGGAGACGGACCCGGCAGAGGATTGGTCACACACCGGTGACGTGAGGGCCGGGGATTGGTGTACTGGAGGCATGGCACGCCATCTGATCCAGGGACGCGAGATCGCCATGCCGGTGCGGATCCGGGACGCCACGGTCTGCAGCGCCTCCTACCTGGTCCGGGCCGACGCGGCCCGGGCCGTGATCGCCTACTCCAGGCTGGACGTCGCCGAGGTGCTGCCCGGCAAGGCCCTGTGCACGCTGGTGTTCGTCGACTACGCCGACGGCGACCTCGACGCCTACCGGGAGTTCGGCGTGGCCTTCCTGGTCCGGCCCCCCGACGGGGGCCCGACGCCACCCCGGGGGCTGCGCGCGGGGCTGGCCGAGCTGCGCAGCGCCGGCGCCGGGGCGTTCGTCCACTGGCTCCCGGTCGACCAGGGCTTCACCCTGGAGGCGGGCCGCGCCATCTGGGGCTTCCCCAAGGAGCTGGCCGACATCGACCTGCGCCTGACCTCCCCCTACAAGCGGTGCATCCTGCGCAAGGACGGCCGCCTGGTGCTGGACCTGCTGATCAGACCCGGCGCCCCGGTCCCCGCGGGCGGGACGATGGCCCCCGCCGACGCCTACAGCCATCTGGAGGGCGTCACCCGCCGCATCCCCTGGTCGATGACCCCCCGGGGGGTCCGCGTGCGCCCCGGGGGCGCGCTGATCCGCCTGGGCAACCATCCCGTCGCCAAGGAGCTGAGCGAGCTCGGGCTGCCCAAACGCGCCCTGATGACCAGCACGGTCTCCCACCTCACCATGACCTTCGGCGAGGCGAAGGAGCTCTAGGCGGCCGGTCTCCGCGGGAGGGGGCCGCGGATCGCGGCCCGCCGGGTTCCGCGTCCCCGGGCGGTGCGCCGGGCGTCGGTCCCGGGCGGCCCGTCGGGCGCCGGTCCCGGCGGGCGGGCGGCGGCGCTCAGCCGTCGTGCTCCAACATCGGCAGCTCGGCCCTGGTGGGCAGTCCCTGCCATTCGCTGGTGCTGGACACCGCGAAAGCCGTCAGCAGGGCGCCCCGGCGCAGCCGGTCGGCGGGGTGCAGTCCCTCCAGCAGTGCGCTGAGGTAGCCCGCGGCGAAGGCGTCCGCCGAACCGGTGGGGTCGACCACGGGCGCGGCCAGGCTCGGGGCGTCGTGGCGGACGCCGTTCACCCGGACGCTCGTGCCCCGGGTGCCCCGGATCACGATGACCTCCCGGTCCCCGGTGAGCGCCGGCTTGACCAGGTCCAGCTCGCTCTGCCGGACGAACAGCACGTCGGCCGAGCAGGCCAGCGCGCCGAGGACCTCCTCGGCCTCCCGCAGATCCGGCCAGAGCTGGTCGCGGTAGTTGACGGCCACCGAGACGGTGACCCCCGCCATCCGCGCGGCCCGGACCGCGGCGTGCATGGCGTCGCGCGCGTCCAGCGCGGCGGTGATCCCGCTGACGTGCAGGATCCGGGAGGCCGCGATCCGGTCGGTGGGGACGTTCCCCTGCGTGAGCCGGGTCCCCGTCCGGTAGTAGGTGACCCGGGCCGCCTGCCCGGGCCTGGACTCCTTCAGGAGCATCGCGGTCGGGGCGGCGTCGTCCACCCGGGCGTCCGCGACGTCGACACCCTCCCCGCGCAGCGCCGTGAGGATCCGCACGCCGAGTTCGTCACCCCCCACCTTGCCCAGCCAGGCGGCCGTGTGGCCGAGCCTGGCCAGCCCGACCGCGACGGTGAACTCCGCCCCGGCCACGTCCAGCCTGGCCTCGTGCTCGTGCCGGATCCGGCCGCTGGTGACGACGGCGAACGCCTCGCCGAGGGTGTAGACGTCCACGCCGGAACCCTTTCACGGCGCCGTGCGGCGCCGATGGAGCCATCGTTCGGATCCGGCCGGGGACCCGTTCGGGAAGGGCCGGAACCCGAACTCTAGCGACATGTCCCGTACGGCCTCCGCCGAGGACCGGAAGAGAGATCCGGTGGTGACATTCCCGGTGGGCGGGCGGCTCGGAGCGGGATCGCGGACGGGTCCGCCGGGCGGGCCCGCCGGATGGTCGGGCGGGTCTGTTAAACGGCGCCGGCCCGGGTACCGGCCCTCAAGGGGCTAAAAACGCCACGACCATAAAGGGGGAATCGGATGACCGAGATACCCGACATCAGGCTGGACAACGGCGTCGAGATCCCGCAGTTGGGCTTCGGGACCTACCAGATCGAGCCGGACAAGACGGAGGAGGCGGTCCGCACCGCGCTCGACGTCGGCTACCGGCACATCGACACCGCCGAGATGTACGGCAACGAGAAGCAGGTCGGCGCGGCGGTCCGCGCCTCCGGCCTCGACCGGGGCGACGTCTTCGTCACGAGCAAGCTGGGCAACGGCTTCCACGCCTACGACGACGTGCTGAAGGCGTTCAACCGGTCGCTGGAGGATCTGGGCTCCGACTACCTGGACCTGTTCCTCATCCACTGGCCGCTGCCCGAGGTCGGCGACTACGTCGAGACCTGGAGGGCGATGGAGGAGATCCACCGCTCCGGCCGCGCCAAGGCCGTCGGCGTCTCCAACTTCCAGCCGCACCACCTGCGCAGGCTGCTGGAGGAGACCGGGACCGTGCCCGCGGTCAACCAGATCGAGGCGCACCCGTATCTCACCCAGGACGACGTCCGGGCCTTCAACGCCGAGCACGGCATCGCCACCGAGGCGTGGTCGCCGATCGCGCAGGGCAAGGTGCTCGGCGACCCGGCCATCACGCGGATCGCCGAGCGGCACGGCAGGACGCCCGCCCAGGTGACGCTACGCTGGCACGTCCAGCGCGGCGACATCGTCTTCCCGAAGTCGGTCCGCCGCGCCCGGATGGAGGAGAACCTCGACATCTTCGGCTTCGAGCTGGGCGAGGACGAGATGGGCGAGATCTCGCGGCTGAACCGCGACGAGCGGGTCGGACCTGACCCGGACACCTTCAACTGGGTCCCGTGAGCGACCGGATCCGACGAGCGGCCCGGTCCGGGGCACACCCGGCCGGGCCGTACCGAGGTCAGACGATCGGCGGACGGCCCAGGCGGAGCATGCGCCAGGCGGTCTTCCAGCCCATGGGGCGGCGCTCCCCGGCGGGCTCGCGCAGGCCCTCGGTGAAGCCCTTGAACCAGGCGCGCAGGGCGGTGCCGGAGCGCTCGCGGATCAGGGTGAGGACGACCCAGTTGAGGAGGTAGAACGCGGCCAGGGGCCAGGGGAGGTTGCGACGGGCCAGCCAGACGCGGTTGCGCGCGTTGAGGCGGTAGAAGTCGGCGTGCCGGGTCGGCGGGACCTGCGGGTGGTACATGACGGTCTGGGCGTCGTATTCGATGCGGTAGCCCTCACCGAGCAGCCGCCAGGCCAGGTCGGTCTCCTCGTGGGCGTAGAAGAAACGCTCGGGGAGGCCGCCGACCTGGAGGAAGGCGGAGCGGCGGATGGCGCAGGCGCCGCCCAGGAAGGTGGTGACCGGAGAGGAGCGCTCCGGGTCCCCCGCGCGCAGGCGGGGGACGTGGCGGCGCTGGCCGGTGCCGCCGTCGGGGTCCATCACCCTGAAGGAGACGACGGCCAGGTCGTGCTCGGTGGAGAAGCGCTCACGCAGGTGGGAGACGACGTCCATCGCGCCGTACCAGCCGTCGTCGTCCAGGAAGAGCACCACGTCGCCCGAGCACTCCTCGACGCCGCGGTTGCGGCCCGCCGGGATGCCGGTGTTGTGGCTGAGCCGGACGATCTTGATCGAGGCGGACGAGCCGGGGGGCACGCCGACCGACAGCTCGGGGACGTCCGCGCCGTTGCCGACGATGACCACCTCGACGTCGCCGTCGGTCTGGTGCAGCGCGGACTCGACAGCCCGGGCCAGCTCGGGGACCCGGTTGCCCATGGTGAGGATGACGCACGAGATCTTCAACGGGTCATCGCCCTGACGCGTCGAGAGCACGTACGGAGCATACTTTCATGATCACCGAGTCTGCTGGTTCGGGCACATATGGCGTGACTGGACGTTTCTGATTTACCGGAAAGCAAGCGTATCGGAACCGTCGGCGAACACCCACCAAACAGCGGGGTGTCCGCACCTACGACGTACCGGGACGCTGTCCGGTTCCTCATGAAAGCCGCCTGGAGGCCAGGATGCTGACCAGGTGCAGCGCCATCTGCAGCACGGCGACCACGACGCAGGCCACCATGAGCACCCGGGTGGCGGCCAGGCCGCCGCTGAGCAGGTCCCACACCGCGGCGACGACCACGATGAGGGACAGCTCGACGGCCTGGACGAGCCGGTGGAACTTCAGGGCGGCGGCGGCCTTGCGGGCCAGGCCCAGACCCCGTGACCGGAACTGCTCGGCCGAGCTCTCGGTGGCCGCGACCAGGCCGGACCTGGCGCGGGCCACGTCGACCAGGTCGGTCTCCGCCTTGATCAGGATGGCGCCGAGCGCGGCGGCGAAGCCCATCACGGTGTACCAGTCGGGGAGGGTCTGCGACGCCCGGAAGCCCAGCCCGATGAGCAGGGCGGCCTCGGCGAAGTAGTGGCCGACCCGGTCCAGGTAGACGCCGGTGATGGAGGTCCGCCTGGTCCACCGCGCCAGCTCGCCGTCGGAGCAGTCGAGCAGCAGGTAGAGCTGGATCAGCAGGGCGGCGCCGACCGCGGCCCCCAGACCGGGCAGCGCGAGGACCACGCCGGCCAGCAGCCCGGACAGGATCATCAGCCAGGTGGTCTGGTTGGGCGTGATCGGCGTCTTGGCCAGGAACCAGGTGACGTAGATCGACAGCTTGCGCATGTAGAGCACGCCGGCCCAGTGCTCGCCGCTGTTGCGGTCCATGGTCGAGTGCGGCTGGGCCACCGCACGGAACTCAGCGACCGACGGCCCGGACATAGTCCTCCACCCGCTCCCGAATCTCCGGCTCCGACAGGCGCAGGTGCTCCAGGATCGTGTAGCGCCCCGGACGGGTCGACGGCGCCAGCATGACCGCCTGGGTGAACTGGTCGGCGCTCAGGCCCAGGTCGACGGGGGTGACCGGCAGCTCGTGCGTGCGCAGGCAGTCGACGACCTGGTCCAGCCTCCGCGCGTCCTCGCGGAGGAAGAAGCAGAAGGCGGCCCCTACCCCGGCGAGCTCGCCGTGGTTGGAGGTGCCGGGAAAAAGCTGATCCACGGCATGAAGGATCTCATGGTCTCCGCCACTGGAGGGACGGGACGACCCGGCGATCACCATCGACATCCCCGAGAGGATGAGCGCCTCGGCCAGCACGGTCAGGAAGGCGTCGGACTCGATCGAGTCGCTCCTGCCGATCACCGCCTCCGCCGCGGTGCGGGCCATCGCGCAGGCCACGCCGTCGATCGGCTCGCCGCGCTCGGCGTTGCCGAGCTGCCAGTCCTCGATCGCCGACAGGTTGCTCACCACGTCGCCGACCCCCGAGCGGACCAGCGACGGGGGCGCGTCATGGACGAAGTCGAGATCCACCATGATGGCCAGCGGCATGGGCACGCCGAAGGAGCCCTTGCCGCCGTCGTGCGTCAGCGACGCCACCGGCGAGCAGATCCCGTCGTGCGACAGGTTGGTCGCCACCGCCACCATCGGGATGCCGGCGAGCGAGGCGGCGTATTTGGTCGCGTCGATGGTCTTGCCGCCGCCGATCCCGACGAGCGCCTCGTAGGCGCCCTTGCGCAGGTCGGCGCCGAGCGAGACCGCCGCGTCCACCGAGCCGTCGGCCACCCGGAAGACCTGGGCCTCGCCGAGCGAGGGGGCGATCACCGAGGCGATCCGGTCGCCCTGGCCCGCGCCCACCGCCACCGCCACCCGCCCGGAGGTCGCCACCCGGCTGTCGGCCAGCAGCGAGCCGAGCTGGGCGACGGCGCCCCGCCGGACCTCCATGGTCAGCGGGGCGGGCAGCATCCTGGCTAGTATCGGCACGCGATCTCCCGCGCCTTCGCGAGGTCGTCGTGGTTGTCGACCTCGACCCACGAGACCTCACCGATCGGGGCGACCGCGATCTTCTCACCGCGGGCGACCAGCTCCTGGTAGCCGTCCTCGTAGTAGAGCTGCGGGTCGCGCTCGAAGGTGGCCTGGAGGGCGTCGGCGAGGCGGTCGCCGATGCCGGGGCGGATCAGCGTCGCGCCGATGTACTCACCCGCGGCGTCGGCCGGGTCCATCAGCTTGGTGATCAGCTTGAGGTGGCCGTCGCCGTCGAGGGTGACCTTCATCTCCTCGTCGGCGAGCTTCTTGACGTCGTCGACCGCGAGCAGGATGTCGCTGGTGGCCGGCGCGGACAGCAGCGTGTGCTCCACGGAGACCGGGTGCACGGTGTCGCCGTTGACCAGCAGCACGCCCTGGTCGAAGTAGTCGCGCGCGCACCACAGGGAGTAGGCGTTGTTCCACTCCTCGGCCTTGTCGTTGTGCACGAGGGTGAGCTTCACACCGTGCCGCCGCTCCAGCTCGGCCTTCCGCTCGTGTACGGCCTGCGCCTGGTAGCCGACGACGACCACGACGTCACGGAGGTCCGCCGCCGCGAGGTTCCGCAGCGAGATGTCCATGATCGTGGTCTCGCCGTCGACCGGCACCAGCGCCTTGGGCAGCGTGTCCGTGTACGGCCGCAGGCGTCGTCCGGCCCCGGCGGCCAGCACCATTCCCAGCAACGTGCACTCCTCATCCAAGTGAGCCCCTCGGCGGGCACTCCTGGCCCCAAAGGTTAGTTGGCTTTAGGCCCTGATCGTGTAATCCGGGGTTTGCCAGGCGTTCTCAATCGTGAGCGCCCAGATCGTCGGCGTCCACCCCCGAGCGCGGCGCGACCGCCCAGCAGGTGACGCTCTCCCACCCGAAGAACCCCCACAGGTATAGCGCGAGCAGCGCGAAGACCAGCGTGACCTGCCCGGCGAGGGCGCCCAGCGCGATCAGCAGCATGCGGCCGTCCCAGCCCAGACCGGAGGTGGCCAGCCAGGGCGGCGGGTAGACCCGCTGGCGCACCCGGTAGACCACGTCGTAGTGGTGGAAGGCCATCGCGCCGAGCAGCAGGAAGATCAGCCACGGCGGCACGTCGTGCGCGAACCCGACCGAGGCCACGAACCCGTATTCGGTCAGGCGCAGGATCGGCGGGACCAGCCAGTCGAGCCTGCCGTCGTGCGGGTGGGAGCTGCCGGGACCGGCCAGCAGCAGCGCCACCGCCGGGGCGAAGACCGCCAGCCCGTCGGTGCCGGCCACGCCCACCATCAGCAGCACCCCGGTCACGAACATCCCGACGAGGGCGGGCGGCAGCGGCGGGAGCTGCCCGGCCACCAGCGTGCCCATCGCCCGCGACAGCGCCCCGTCGTCCCGGTAGGCCGTCACGGTGCTGTGCGGCACCGGTGTCATGTGGACGGAAACCATGGGCGCACCCGTCTCCTCGCTCGCTCCGCGCGAGGCCCGCCGGACCTCGCCTCCCGATCCGCCTCGCACCGCGCCGGTCGCGGCGCCCATGTGTCCGGTCATCGGCTGAGGGACCTGCCGACCCGGCCGGCGAGCGTGTAGAGGGCGGCGACACCGCCCCAGGCCAGCAGCGCGACGAAGGTCACCCGGGCGTTGAACACCGCGGCGGTCACCGCGATCAGCGCCATCCGCTCCCCGATGGGGAGCACGATGATCTTCTTCAGCCAGCGGGTGGGAGCGCTCCGCTCCAGGCGGCGCGAGAGCCTCACGACCACGTTCCCCCGGCCGTCCGCGGGCCCCCGCCGCTCCCGCAGGTATCGCTCGGCGGCGGCTATCCCGTCGGCGACCTCGGTCTTGCGCTCCAGCGCCGCCGGCCGCGACGCCGGCCGCGTGGACGCGTCGGCCGGGACGGTCAGCTCCGCGGCCGTCCCGGCGGGGGCCGGCCTCAGCCGGTCGGCGTCGGCGCGGGCCCCCGCGTAGGAGAAGTCGATCGTGTGACGGAGCGTCTGCAGGATCATCGCCGAGACCGCCAGCGCCCAGATGCCGTTCGGGCCGCCGTGGGAGTCGTCCAGCCCCGTCGCGTAGCCGATGGCGAGGCCCACGTAGACGGCGTACTCCTTGACCCGGTCGAAGGTGGCGTCCAGCCACGCGCCGAGCGGGGAGAACGCGCGGGTGTAGCGGGCGAGCTGGCCGTCGACGCAGTCGAGCACGAACGACAGGTAGAGGAGGACGGCCCCGGCGATCTGCCCCTCGCGGGTGCCCGCGGTGAACCAGACCGCGGCGAGCAGGGCCAGGCCGACGGAGATCCCGGTGACCGCGTTCGGCGTCAGGCGCAGGTCGGCCGCCGCCTTGACCAGGTGCGTGGACCAGGAGCTCACGAAGTGGGTGGTGAAGAAGCCGTCGCCGGACTTGACCGCGGCCTCCAGCCGGGCGGTGTCCTCGTCCACCTCCTCCAGCCGCCGCACGGCCGAGTCGGCGGCCGCCTGTTCGGCCACCCGGTCGCAGTGCAGCGCCCCGGCGTCGCAGGCGCGCACCGGGACGCCGGAGCGGACCAGGCCGACCAGGAGGAGGTCGCCGACCTCGGCGCCCCCCATCGGGCCGAACCCGCCGGCCTCGGCCAGCTCGGCCAGCGTCCGCGCGGTCTCGGCGAGGCCGGCGAGATCGGCCACGCCCACCTGGAGCACGCCCCTGAAGGTGCCGCCGGCGTCGGCGACGCCGTGGAAGGAGGTGCCCGCGGCGACCACCCGGCCGCCCTCGACCCGGACCGGCGGGCGCAGCGGCCCGGGGCCCTCGCCGCCGGTGACCACCAGCGCGCCCGTGTCACGCGCGGGGTGCTCCAGGAGCATGGCCAGCGCCTCGGTGTGGGCCACCAGGTCACCCGCGACCACGGCCACCGGGCCGGTGGCCCCGCGGGCCACCTCCGCGACCCTGCGCAGGTCGTCGGCGAGCCCTCGCGAGCCCGCCGAGCCGATCATGTAGGTGCCGCCGGGGGCGTGGATGACGCCGCTGGAGCGGCCGACCACGTGCACGTCCCCCACCGGCAGCCGGGCGAGCTGGCCGGTCAGCCGGTCGAGCAGCGTGCCGTCGGCGCAGCGCAGACCCGCCGCCTCCGTGGTGGCGAGCACCACGGCGGCCGTCCGGGAGAGGCCGGGGGGCGCGGGGACGTGAGGATCATGCAAACCGGGCTCCTTCGTATCCGACGGGGTCACCGTACGAATCGGGGAGTGCGCACTTAGCGTAGCGAGATCTTGACTGGATAGCACGGGAGCGCGACCTGCGATCGGGTACGCACCCATTACGCTCGCCGTATCCAGCCCCGTCGAAGGAAGCAGAACTTGGCCGCTCTCGAACCACGTCTCCGCACCGTCGGGGTCGTCCTTGCCGGCGGAGTCGGCCAGCGCGTCGGTCTCAACACTCCCAAGCAGCTCGTCAAAATCGCCGGGAAGACGATCCTGGAGCACACCCTCGCCCTGTTCAACGGCGCGCCGGAGGTCGACGAGATCATCGTCATGATGACCCCGGGCTTCACCGACGAGGTGGAGCGGATCGTCGCCCGCAACGGCTTCGGGAAGGTCAGCAAGGTCCTGGAGGGCGGCGCGAGCCGTCCCGAGACCACCTGGCGGGCGCTGAGGGCCCTGGGCGCGCAGGAGTGCGACGTGCTCCTGCACGACGCCGTGCGGCCGCTGCTGGAACCGCGGATCATCACCGAGTGCGTGGAGGCCCTGAAGACCTACTCGGCCGTCGACGTGGCGATCCCGAGCTCCGACACGATCCTGGTGGCCGCCCCGGGGCCGCGCGGGGAGATCGTCCGCGACATCCCGGACCGCTCCAGGCTGCGGCGCGGCCAGACGCCGCAGTGCTTCCGGCTCTCGGTGATCCGCGAGGCCTACGAGCGGGCCTTCGCCGACCCCGGCTTCGACCGGCAGCCGCCCACCGACGACTGCGGCGTGGTGCTGCGCTACCTGCCCGACGTGCCGATCTACGTCGTGCCGGGCAGCGAGCACAACATGAAGGTCACCCACCCGGTCGACGTGTTCATCGCCGACAAGCTCTTCCAACTGGCCGCGGGCAGCGCCCCGGAGCGCTCCGCCTACGCCTACCGGGAGGCCATGGAGGGCCGGACCATGGTGGTCTTCGGCGGCAGCTACGGCATCGGCGCCGACGTGGTCGACCTGGCCCGGCGCCACGGCGCCGAGGTCTTCTCCTTCTCCCGGTCGCTGAACGGGGTGCGCGTGGAGGACGCCCAGGCGGTGAGCGACGCGCTCGACCACGCGGCCAAGGAGACCGGCAGGATCGACTACGTGGTCAACACCGCCGGCGTGCTGCACATGGGCAAGCTCGGCGAGGTCAACGACGCCACGATCGCCGAGACCGTGGGCGTGAACTACCTCGGCCCCGTCAACATCGCCAGGGCCGCCATCGGCCACCTCCGCGACACCCGGGGCCACCTGCTGCTGTACACCTCCTCCTCCTACACGCGGGGCCGGGCCGACTACAGCCTCTACTCCTCGACGAAGGCCGCCGTGGTGAACCTGACCCAGGCGCTCGCCGACGAGTGGGCCGAGTACGGCGTCCGGGTCAACTGCGTCAACCCGGAACGGACCAGCACCCCGATGCGGATCCGGGCCTTCGGTGAGGAACCGGCGCACACCCTGCTCTCGCCGCGCGCCGTGGCGCAGACCTCCATGGACGTGCTCATCTCCGACCTCACCGGGCACGTGATCGACGTCCGCCTCGACGGAACCTGACACAGCGCGTCTACCAGGGCAAACGCCACCACTCGGGTTAGCGTCGGAAGATGAAGCGTGACCCTCGCGCCCTGATGGCGTGCGCCGCCGTACTCGGCCCGTACCCACCGCTCGTCGTCACGGCCCTGTGGCCCCTGCCGTGGCCGTTCCTGGCGCTGTGCGCGCTGTCGTACGCGACCGAGATCGCCGTCAGGCGGCGGGGCCGCGCCGAAGCCGAATCAGCGACCTACCGCAACGCGGCCTGGGACTGGTGGG
>NZ_JBSFPS010000153.1:0-23296 GCF_053588315.1 Streptosporangium sp. NPDC003464
CGTGCAGCGTGTCCGATGACAGGTCCCCGGAGCACGGTCCGGCACCGTCCGGGGAGCCCCGGAGCGCGGCCGGAGAGGGCCGGAGCGCATCCGGGTGGGCACTCACGCCCGGGGTGCCGCGCCTGGCCCGGGCACCGGCGCGCCCGCGCACCGGCTCCACCGCGTCGGGCAGGGCCGTGCCCAGGCCGACGACGCCGGCCACCTCGAGGGCGGCGAGGGCGGCGACCTTCTCCACGACCTCGTCGGCCACCTTGATCCGCCCCTTGACCACGGCCGCGGCGACCGGCTCGGCCACGGCGACCGGCTTGGTGACCGGCTCGGCCACGGCGACCGGCTCAGTGACCGGCTCGACGACCGGCTCGGGGTCGGGAAGCGGGGGGACGGAGGAGATGGGGGGCGTGGACAGGCTCAGCGAGAACGGGCGGACGGTGGTCGTCTCAGCGGGAGAGTCGGTCTCCTCGGTGATGTCCTCGATGGAGACGTCGGTCATGGGGTGCTCCTCGGCTGTTGATGGTCACGCTCGCTGGGATTCTGCCGGAAATCCGCACCATTTGTCGGCTGAGGCCAATTAGAGGGCGTTATGGGGGGTCATGCGGCGGACGGCGGCCGGCCGTCCCGGGCGCCGCCCCCCGGCCCGGGCACCCCGCGCCGGACGGCCCGGTGGGGCCGCGCGCCCGCGGCGGGAGGCGCCAGAGCGGACGGATCCGCGTGGCAATATGCTGATCGCCATGAACGAAGAGCCAGCGGCGCAGCACGGGGCAGGGACGCCGGACGCGTTCGAAAGACTCTGGACTCCTCATCGGATGGCCTACATCAAGGGGACGAACAAGCCGACCGGCCCGGGGCCGGGCGACGGCTGCCCGTTCTGCGAGATCCCCAAGCTGAGTGACGAGGAGGGGCTGATCATCGCCCGCGGCGGCTCGGTCTTCGCGGTGCTCAACCTCTACCCGTACAACTCCGGCCACCTGATGGTCTGCCCCTACCGGCACGTCGCGGACTACGCCGACCTCGACGACGGCGAGACCGCCGAGCTCGCCGACTTCACCAAGCGGGCGCTGGCCGCCCTGCGCAAGGCCAGCGGCGCGCAGGGCTTCAACGTGGGCATGAACCTCGGCGGCGTGGCGGGCGCGGGCATCGCCGCCCACCTGCACCAGCACGTGGTGCCCCGCTGGGGCGGGGACACCAACTTCATGCCGGTGGTCGGCCACACCAAGGTGCTGCCTCAGCTGCTCCGCGACACCAGGGAGCTGCTGGCCGACTCCTGGCCCGCCTCGCCGTAGCCCACCGTGCCGTCGCGCAGGGCCTTGAGGCCCACCGACAGCATGAGCGGCACGCCCAGGGCCAGCGCCATCGACAGCACGGCCGCGCCCGAGTCGTTGACCAGCATCCCCACCACCCCGCTGACCAGGGTGCCGATCAGGCCGGCCTGCAGGGCGGGGGAGTGGGCGAACGCGGCGGGCAGCACCCCGGCGCTGGCCGCCCCGGGCCGCAGCAGCGCGTAGACCAGGAACGCGACCGCGGCGATCACGATCGGCATCAGGTTGGGGCTGAGCAACGTCCCCAGCATCGCGCCCAGCTTACGGCCGATGACTTCCATCGCCTCGCCGGTGAACACCTGGCCGACGAAACGGCCCAGGTGCGTCTGGGAGCCGGGCGGACGCCGGTAGTCGAGGTAGGCGATGGCCATCACGGTGACGCCGCCCACCACGCAGAACGCGCCCAGCTTGACGATCGAGACCCGCCTGCCCGCGATCAGCAGCGCGGTCACCGCGATGCCGGGCACGAAGGCGATCACGCCGCCGAAGTCGCTGCCCACCCCCGGCCAGCCGCCCAGGATCATCGCCGAGCAGCCCATCACCGTCACGACGGCGACCGCCAGTGCCCTGCGGCCCCGGCCCGCCGGCCGGTGCGCGATCGTGGTGGCCAGCAGCAGCACCGAGGTGGCGAAGAGGGCGAAGGGGATGTTGCCCAGGCCGTAGTAGCGCGCGCCGACCACTGCGGTGTAGCCCATCACGCTGTTGAGCTGCAGGGTCGTCCCCGTCAGCAGGTCACCGGCGAGCACCGCCGCGGTGACCCCCGCCACGACGGCCAGCGGCCCGAGCGGGCGGCGCCGCCAGGGGCCGGCCAGGGCCAGCGCGGCCAGCGCGAGCGCCAGGACGACGATCCCGCCGACCAGGGCGGCCACCGGCGCCCCGCCGCGGTGCCAGGGGGTGAGGTTGACCAGGTAGGTCGACACGGGCACGGACGCGAGCGCCAGCGCGGCCACCCGGATCCCGCCGAGCCCCCGCCTGCGGCGCATCAGCAGGAACGCGGTCAGGTAGAAGACGACCTGGAGCACCGCGACGGTGGTGAAGAAGATCCCGCCCACCCGCCTGACCGTCTGCCCGGCCACGTCGGCGTCGACCAGCCCGGCCTTGGCCGCCTCCGTGCCGGCGGTCCGGTCCCCGCCCGCCTGCCAGGGCGCGCCGACCACGGAGGGCGGCGTGGGGATGCCCGCCGCCGCGAGCATCGTGGCGGTGATGTCCGGCAGGATCGTGATGTCCGCGCGGTGCGTGGAGGCAGCCCCCAGGGACCGGCCCGAGGCGTCGGCGGCGCGCATCATGGCCACCCGCAGGTGCGGCACCGGCCCGTGATCGGCCAGTCCCGCCAGCAGCACGGTGGTGTCCCCGGGCAGCGCGTCCAGCACCGCCCCGGCCTTGGCGTCGGCCAGCCGCAGCGCGTCCGCCCGCTGCCCGGGGGTGAGCGCCTCCTCGGCCTCGGGCAGCCGCCCGCCGGCCACGTACGGAGTGATCAGGTCGTCGACGTCCACGGCGATCACCCGGCACTCGGTGAGCGCGCCCGGAGCGATCTGCGCGGGGGAGGGGGCGTAGCGGTCCACCTTCCCCGCCCGGTCGGCCAGCGCCAGCGCGGCGCCGGGGCCGACCGCGAGCGTGCACTGCCCGGCGGCGTGCACCGCCTCGCCGAGCGTCCCGGCGTTCTTCTGCCGGGCGACCTCGTGCAGGTAGGCGTAGCCGGGGATGACCGCGCCGGCCGTGCCGGGGTCGGGCGCCGGCGGGAGCCCGCAGCCGTAGCCGACCGCGGACCTGGTCCCGGCCGACACCGTCAGCCACCCGTCATAGGGGCAGGTCACCCGGCCGACCGCGCGGACCGACAGCGAGCCGAGCGCGCTCTGGCCGGCCAGCCGCCACAGGTTGGGGGTGCCCTCGGGGCTGAGGTCGCTCCACTGCAGGCCGGGGACGCCGATCAGCGCCACCCGCCCGCCCGCGGATGCGTCGGCCTGCGCCGCCGCCGGCCAGAACACACTCAGGACCAGCGCAAACGCGGCAAGCGTCCGCCTCACCGGTGACCTCCCCAGACCTCGCCCAAATGCTGGCACCGTAGGGGAACATTGTCCCTCCGTCCAGCGGATCCGATGATCGGCCCGGTGCCGGGCGCGCCGGGGCCCGGCGCCGGCTCACCTCAGGGGGCGGCCTTGACCGGCGCGCTCTCGTTGTGCAGGCGGTCGAGGGAGGTGACGAGATAGGCGCCGCCGCCCGCGGCGGCGAAGGTCTGGCGCTCGCCGCCCGCCGCGGGCACGACCGCCACCAGGTTGCGGGCGTCGGCGGTGGCGCACTCGCCGACCTTGCCGGAGGGGATCTGGTAGACCGCGTAGGAGCGGGCCCCGGCGGAGGACTTCCAGCTGAGCTCGGTGCCCTGGAGCCTCACCTCGGCGGGCTGGGCGGGGGCCTGGCCGCCGAGGTCCTTCATCAGGGGCAGCAGCGCCGGGTGGGAGTAGTGGCTCTTGACGATCCGGTCCAGCACGCCCAGCGGGTTGGTCAGCAGTTGCTTGGCGTTGAAGTAGATGTCGCCCTCGACCTGCTTGTGCTTGCGGTTCTGCGTGAGGTGGGAGGGCAGCTCGCCGGGGTCGGTCCAGGCGGGGGTGTCGGTGCTGCCCACCCGGTAGAGGGCCTGGCCGATGTAGAGCTGCACGCCGGTGCCCTTGACCTCCTTGGCCCACCACGGCATCAGCACGTCGTAGTCGGCGGCCTTGAACCCGCGCGGCCAGTAGAGCTGCGGCGCCACGTAGTCGACGGTGCCCTTGCGGATCCAGTGCCGGGCGTCGGCGTAGATGGCGTCGTAGGCGGACATGCCGCCGGTGGCCGAGCCGGTGGGGTCCTCGGACTTGTTGCGCCAGATCCCGAACGGGCTGATGCCGAACTTCACGTACTGCTTGGTCTCGTGCACGGCCTTGTCGACCTGGGCGATCAGCTTGTTGACGTTGCCGCGCCGCCAGTCGGCCAGGCTCTCGCCCTTGCCGTACTTGCGGTAGGCGGCGCCGTCGGCGAACTGCGCGCTCCCGGCCGGGTAGGGGTAGAAGTAGTCGTCGAAGTGGACGCCGTCGACGTCGTAGCGCTGGACGACGTCCTTGACGACCGCGGTGACGTGGTCGCGGACCGCGGGCAGGCCCGGGTTGTAGTAGACCAGGCCCGCGTGCTTGACGATCCAGTCGGGGTGGACGCGGGCCGGGTGGTTGGCCGGGAGCTTTTTCACCTCGCCGTCGTAGGAGGCGCGGTAGGGGTTGAACCAGGCGTGGAACTCCAGCCCGCGCTTGTGGGCCTCGGCGGCCAGGAAGGGCAGCGGGTCCCAGCCGGGGTCCTTGCCGGCCCGCCCGGTCAGATACTGCGACCAGGGCTCCAGCGCCGACTTGTAGACGGCGTCGGAGGCCGGGCGGACCTGGACGAACACCGCGTTGAGCCGGCGCTTGACCGCACTGTCGAGGATCCTGGTGTATTCGGCCTGCTGCTTGGCGACGGACAGGCCGGTCCGCGAGGGCCAGTCGATGTTCTTGACCGTGGCGATCCAGACGCCGCGCAGCTGCCGCTTGGGATAGGCCGCCCTGGGCTTGCACGACGCGGGCGCGGTGGTCGCGGCCCGGTCGGAGGGCGTGGCGGTCGCGGCGGGCACGCGCTTGTGGGCCGTGGGCTTGGTCACCGCGGCGTCCGGGCCGAAGGCGTAGGCGGCGCCGGTGGTGGCGACGGCGAGGACGGCGGCGGCGAGCAAAGGGCGTCCGGTTCGCATGGTTCCTCAGTGTGGCATCGGGACCGTGGTGCTTCGGCCGGAAAAAAGAAATCGTTTCGTGACGTCACCGTTACTTGGGTAACTTTTTGGGAGGCGTGATCCGGACGGTTCACGCCTCCCGACGGACGATCAACCGGCGACCTTGTCCACCAGATGGGGCGGGAGCGGTTCATAACGCAGGAAGGTGCGCTGGAAGGTCCCCGTGCCGTGTGACATCGATCTCAGGTCGATGGCGTAGCGGGTGATCTCCAGCTCGGGCACCTCGGCCCGGACGAGGGTGCGGCCGACGCCGACCTGCTCGGTGCCCAGGACCCGGCCCCGGCGCGACGACAGGTCGGACATCACTGCGCCGACGTGGTCGTCGGAGACCAGCACGGCCACCTCGTCGACCGGCTCCAGCAGCAGGGTCGGCACCTTCGCCGCGGCCTCCTTCAGCGCGAGCGCCCCGGCGATCTGGAAGGCCATGTCGGATGAGTCGACCGAGTGGGCCTTGCCGTCGTACAGCGTCACCCGCACGTCCACCATGGGGTATCCGGCCACCACGCCGCGCTGCATCTGGGTGCGCACGCCCTTCTCCACCGAGGGGATGAACTGGCGCGGCACCACACCGCCGACGATCTTGTCCACGAACTCGAAGCCTCCGCCCGAGGGCAGCGGCTCGACCTCCAGGTGGCAGATGGCGTACTGCCCGTGGCCGCCGGTCTGCTTGACGTTGCGTCCCAGGGCCTGGCAGCGGCCGCCGAAGGTCTCCCGGAGCGGGACCCGCAGGTCGACCTTCTCCACCTCGACGCCGTGCCGCTTGCTCAGCCGGTCCAGCAGGACGTCGGCGTGGGCCTCGCCCATGCACCACAGCACGAGCTGCCGGGTCTCGGCGTTGTTCTCCAGCCGGAGCGTGGGGTCCTCGGCGACCAGCCGCTGCAGGGCCAGGCCCAGCTTGTCGTCGTCGGCCTTGGACCTGGCCTGGATCGCCACCGGCAGCAGCGGATCGGGCATCGTCCAGGAGGTCATCAGCAGCGGCCGGTCCTTGTCGGAGAGGGTGTCGCCGGTCTCCGCGCGCGACAGCTTGGCCACCGCGACGATGTCGCCGGCCACGCATTTGGCGGTCGTCCGCTGGAGCTTGCCCAGGGGGGAGGACAGCGCGCCGATGCGCTCGTCCACGTCGTGGTCCTCGTGACCGCGGTCGGCCATCCCGTGCCCCGAGACGTGCACGGTCATGTCGGGGCGCAGCGTCCCGGAGAACACCCGCACCAGGCTGATCCGGCCCACGTAGGGGTCGCTGGTGGTCTTGACCACCTCGGCGACGAGCGGTCCGTCGGGGTCGCAGGTGATGCCGGTGACCGGCTCGCCGTCGATCGAGGTGATCTCCGGCAGCGGGTGCTCCAGAGGAGAGGGGAATCCCTGGGTGATGAGTTCGAGGACCTCCGTCGCGCCCACCCCGGCCCCGGTGGCCAGCACCGGGTAGAAGCCGCCGCGCGCGACCGCCTTCTCCAGGTCGTCGATGAGGACCTTGGTGTCGATGTCCTCCCCGGAGAGGTAACGGTCCATCAGGGACTCGTCCTCGCTCTCCTGGATGATCCCCTCGATCAGGGCGCCGCGGTACTGCTCGATCTGGTCCTGGTAGGAGGGCCCAGGGGCGTTCTCGCTGCGGGAGCCGGTGGCGTAGTTGTAGAACTTCTGGGTCAGCAGCCCGATCAGGCCGTTCATCCGGCCGTTGGTGACCACCGGGAGATACAGCGGGGCCACGCCCTCGCCGAAGAGGTCCTGGCAGGCGGCGAGGGCCTCCTCGAAGTCGGCTCTCTGGTGGTCGATCTTCGTGATCACGACCGCCCGCGGCATCCCGACGGTCGCGCACTCCTCCCACAGCATCCGGGTCAGGCCGTCCACGCCCTCGGACGCCGAGACCACGAACAGCGCCGCGTCGGCCGCGCGCAGCCCGGCGCGCAGGTCGCCGACGAAGTCGGCGTAGCCGGGGGTGTCGAGCAGGTTGATCTTGATGTCGTTGTGGACCAGCGGGGCCACGGTCAGGTTCACCGAGCGCTGCTGGCGCACCTCCACCTCGTCGAAGTCGCTGACGGTGCTGCCGTCCTCGACCCGGCCGGGCCGCTGGACGGTCCGGGTGGCGGCCAGGAGCGCCTCCACCAGAGTCGTCTTCCCCGCACCGGAATGGCCGACCAGCACGACGTTCCTCACCATGTCCGGCCGGTCGGCCGCAGGCGCCCTCCCCGCGGCTCCCGCTGCCCCGCCGGTTGCCTTCTCTGCCACGTCGCCTCCCGCGTCGTTGCCGGAGCGCGGCCAGGTGCGGCCACACCCTCGGGTCCGCTGCCGCGTCCATACACCGCAAGGACGCGGTCTGTTCACCAAATACCCATGTGGCGGATATCACAAGAGGTCCGGGCCGATCCGCCTGCGGGGCGTTGGATACGCGCCCACATGCCGTTTGGCCTACGATCGGAGCGCGATGCTGAAACTTCTGCGCCCCGCCGTCACCCGAGTTCTGACCCCCCTGGGCAGGGCGCTTGCCCGCCGGGGGATCAGCCCCAACGTGGTCACCACGGTCGGCACGCTCGGCACCGTCGCCGCGGCCCTCTTCTTCTACCCCCGAGGAGACTTGTTCCCCGGCACGCTTGTGATCACGTTTTTCGTGCTGGCCGACCTTCTCGACGGGGTGATGGCCAGGATGACGGGGCCCGGCAGCGTCTGGGGCGCCTTTCTCGACTCCACCCTCGACCGGGTGGGCGACGCCGGGATCTTCTCGGGACTGGCGATCTGGCTCACGGTGAGCGGCCAGTGGGTGCTGGCGGGGGTGGCACTGTTCTGCCTGGTCACCGGGGCGCTGGTGTCCTATGTCAAGGCCAGGGCCGAGGGCCTGGGCATGACGTGCGACGTCGGCATCGCCGAACGGCCCGAGCGCCTGGTCGTCGGGCTGGTCGCCACCGGCATCGCGGGTCTCGGCGTGCCCTACATCCTGGCGGCGGGGCTCTGGCTGCTCGCCGTCGCCAGCGCGGTCACCGTCGCCCAGCGCCTGCTGCACGTCCGCCGCCAGGCCGTCTCCGTCCCGCCCCAGACCCTCCGCTGATCGGGAGAGCGATGACCGACAAGCCGTCCCTGCAGGATCGTCTCGTCGCGGCCGGGTTCGGCGCCGGCTGGACGCTCGTGCCCCGCCTCCCCGAACGCCTCACCGCCTGGGCCTTCCGCGAGGCCGCCGACCGGCTGTGGAAGCGCCGCGGGGGGTCGGTGCTCCGGCTGGAGGCCAACCTCGCCCGGGTCAAGGGCGCCTCGCCGGGCGATCCGGCGATCCGGGAGCTGAGCCGCGAGGGCATGCGCTCCTACTTCCGCTACTTCCACGAGGTGTTCCGGCTGCCCTCCATGTCCGCCGGGGAGATCCTCTCCCGCGTGCACGTCGTCGGCGACGGGCCGGTCTACGACAACCTCGCCAAGGGGCGCGGCGTGATCCTGGCCCTGCCGCACATGGGCAACTGGGACCACGCGGGCGCCTGGTTCGTCGCCAAGGGGCACCCGTTCACCACCGTCGCCGAGCGGCTCAGGCCCGAGTCGCTGTTCCACCGCTACACCGCCTTCCGCGAGGGGCTGGGCATGGAGGTGCTGCCGCTCACCGGCGGGGACGGCCACACCTTCGGCGTCCTGTCGCAGCGGCTGCGGGCCGGCCGGCCGATCGCGCTGCCCGCCGAGCGCGACCTGACCGCCAAGGGGGTCGAGGTGCAGTTCTTCGGCGCGGCCACGCGCATGCCCGCCGGGCCCGGCCTGCTGGCGGTGCACACCGGGGCCGCGCTGATCCCGGTGATCCCCTACTTCGAGGGGCGCGACTGGGGGCTGCACTTCCACGACGAGATCGCGATCCCCGCCGAGGGCACCCGGAAGGAGAAGGCGGCCGCCGTCACGCAGGATCTGGCCACCGTCTTCGAGAAGGGCATCGCCGAGCGCCCCCAGGACTGGCACATGCTCCAGCGGCTCTGGCTCGAGGATCTGGAGCCGCGCGGATGAGGCGCGGGCGGGCCCCGCGAGACATGCGCGAAGACCCGCGAGACATGCGCGAAGAATGGTGAGGGGACGATGCGGCGCGACCGGGCCCGGCGCGGCGAGCGCGGCGGAGCACGCCCTCGGCGGAGCGGGCGAGGGGTGGTGAGGGAGCGATGAGGATCGGCATCGTCTGTCCCTACATGTGGGACGTTCCGGGCGGCGTGCAGGTGCACATCCGCGACCTCGCCGAGGCTCTGATGGAGGACGGTCACCAGGTCCAGGTGATCGCGCCGGCCGGCGACGACGCGTCGCTGCCCTCCTACGTGACCTCGGTGGGCCGCGCGGTCCCCGTCCCCTTCAACGGGTCGGTGGCCAGGATGTCGTTCGGGTTCCTGTCGGCCAACCGAGTACGCCGCTGGGTGCGGGAGGGCCGTTTCGACGTGCTCCACGTCCACGAGCCGTTCATCCCCTCGGTGGGGCTGCTGGCCTGCTGGGTGGCCAGGGGGCCGATCGTGGGCACCTTCCACGCCTCCTACGGGCGCTCCCGGGCCTTCTCGGTCGCGTCCCCGGTGATCACGAGCGCGCTGGAGAAGATCACCGCCCGGATCGCCGTGTCCGACGCGGCCAGGAAGACCCTGGTGGAGTTCATCGGCGGTGACGCCGTGCTCATCCCCAACGGGGTGACGGTCGGCCGCTACAGCGAGGCCGAGCCGCTGCCCGGCTGGGACACCGGGGAGGTGATCGGCTTCCTCGGCCGGATGGACGAGCCCCGCAAGGGCCTGCCGGTGCTGCTGGAGGCGTTCAGCCTGCTGGCGGCCGAGCGGCCCGGGCTGCGCCTGCTCATCGCCGGGCCCGGCGACGAGCAGGAGGTGCTGGGACGGGTCCCGGCCCGCTTCCACGACCGGATCGGCCTGCTCGGCATGGTCAGCGAGGAGGACAAGGTCCGCGCCTACCACTCGGTGGACGTCTTCTGCGCGCCCAACCTGGGCGGGGAGAGCTTCGGCATCGTGCTCACCGAGGCGATGTCGGCCGGCGCCGCGATCCTGGCCAGCGACATCCCGGCCTTCCGCAAGGTTCTCGACGACGGCCAGGCCGGGGCGCTGTTCGAGACCGGCGACGCCGGCTCGCTCGCCCGCGAGGCCGCCGCGCTGCTCGACGACCCCGGACGCCGGGCCAAGCTGTCGCAGGAGGCCCGCCAGGCCGTCCGGAAATACGACTGGTCCACGGTCGCCCGCGACGTCCTGCGTGTCTACGAGACCGTGGCCAGCACGGCCGGGGTGGAGGAGGACGACGCGCCGTGACCGCGACGCTGATCCTGCTGGTGGGCGCGCTCGTGCTGCTCACCGCCGTCTACATCTCCTGGCGGGCGGGCCGGCTGGACCGGCTCCACATCCGGCTGGAGCTGGCCCGCGAGACCCTGGACGCCGCCCTGGTGCGGCGGACCGCCGTCTGCCTGGAGCTGGCGGCCTCCCGTGTCCTGGACCCGGCGACGAGCCTGGTGCTGGCCGCGGCGGCCCACGAGGCCCGTACGGCGGGGCCCGAGGAGCGCGAGCACGCCGAGAGCGACCTGTCGCGCACCCTGCGGGCGGTGGCCGACCAGGAGCGTTTCCGCGACCGGCTGGCCGCCACCCCGGCCGGCCCCGACCTGCTGGAGGAGCTCGGCGCCGCGGTGGCCAAGGTGCTCTACTCGCGCCGTTTCTACAACAACGCGGTCGGCGTGACCCGCACCGCCCAGCGCCGCTGGCTGGCCCGCACCCTGCGGCTGGCCGGGCACACGGAGTATCCGGACTTCTTCGAGATCGACGACGCGCCCCCGCAGTCCCTCGCCGCCGAATAGGGTGCGTAACGGGGCCAGGTGTCCGGCAGGTGAATAGGACGCACACAAAGTGGGGTATCCGGCAAGTCGGGCAGAGGTAAGCTCTTGGGCGTTTCAGGGCCGATTTGAGGAGATGAGCCGTGCGGGTGCCCCGGATGATCGCCGTCACGCTGGCGGGAGCGGCCGTTCTCGCGCCGGCCGCGGCCTGTTCCTCGGACGAGCCCGCTCCTGGGAAGAACGCGCAGGCGGCCACCGCTCCGCCCGAGGCCGCGACCCCCACCCCGGAGCCGACCCACCCCTTCACGGGCCTGCCCGGAGCGGCCCGCAGGGCGGTGCTCGCGGCGAAGATCGAGAACACCTCGGCCGGCAAGCCGCAGCTCGGGCTCAAGAGCGCCGACATCGTCTACGTCGAGCAGGTCGAGGCGGGTCTGACGCGTCTCATGGCGATCTTCTCCTCGAAGATCCCGCCCAAGATCGGTCCGGTCCGCAGCGCCCGGATCTCCGACCTGCACATCGTGCCGCAGTTCGGCAAGCCGGCCTTCGCCTACTCGGGCGCGCAGACCAAGATGCTCCCCATCATCGCGCAGTCGTCGCTGTTCGACGTCTCCGACAGCAGGGCCCCGGGCGCCTACTTCCGCCAGCCCGGCCGCTACGCCCCCTACAACCTGTTCGCCGACACCAAGCGGCTGCTGGCCCAGGCGCCCAAGGCGAGCAGGGCCAAGGACGTCGGCTTCACCTTCGGCGACGCCCCCGAGGGGGGCGTGCCCAAGAAGGCGTTCAGCGTGAAATACCCGGCCGCCCGCTTCACCTTCGCCTGGTCGGAGCCGGCCGGCAAGTGGCTGATCTGGCAGGACGGCAAGAAGGACATGGCGGCCGAGGGCGGCCAGCTCGGCGCGCCCACCATCGTCGTGCAGTACACCAAGACCGAGCGCTCGGAGTTCCACGACAAGAACCAGAGCTACACGCCCCTGGTGCACAGCACCGGCAAGGGGAGCGCGATCGTGCTCCGCGACGGCCAGGCGTTCAAGGCCAGATGGTCGCGTGAGACGGAGGAGGACGGCACCGTCTTCACCACCGAGGCGGGGGATCCGATGAATTTCGCGCCCGGCCAGGTGTGGGTCGTCCTGGCCGCCCGCCGGCCGGTCATCCCCTGATCTCCCGGCCGCGCCCCGGTCCGGCGGCCCTTCCGGCCGCCGCTTCCCCCTCCGGAACGTCCGAGAAGTCTGTCCAATAGCGGCAAGATGGTGGGTAAATGGGGACAAGATGGCGTGTAAGGGGAAGGTGGATCAGCACCTAACATGGAGGTGTGGTGGCCGCCCTCGCGGGCGGCCCGTGATCCGCAACCAGCCGTCGTGAGGTAGAGACCGTGTCCAGCAGCACGCCCGAAGTCACCGAGACCGCCGTCACCGGAACCGCCCGGGTGAAGCGCGGCATGGCAGAGATGCTCAAGGGCGGCGTCATCATGGACGTCGTCAACGCCGAGCAGGCCAAGATCGCCGAGGACGCCGGTGCCGTCGCCGTCATGGCGCTCGAGCGGGTCCCCGCCGACATCCGCGCCCAGGGCGGCGTCTCCCGGATGAGCGACCCCGACATGATCGACGGCATCATCTCCGCCGTCTCGATCCCGGTCATGGCCAAGGCCCGCATCGGCCACTTCGTCGAGGCCCAGGTGCTCCAGTCGCTCGGCGTCGACTACATCGACGAGTCCGAGGTGCTGACCCCCGCCGACTTCGCCAACCACATCGACAAGTGGCAGTTCACCGTGCCCTTCGTCTGTGGCGCGACCAACCTGGGCGAGGCGCTGCGCCGCATCACCGAGGGCGCGGCGATGATCCGCTCCAAGGGCGAGGCCGGCACCGGCGACGTCTCCAACGCCACCACCCACATGCGCAAGATCCGGGGCGAGCTCAAGCGCCTGTCCTCGCTGCCCGAGGACGAGCTGTTCGTGGCGGCCAAGGAGCTGCAGGCGCCGTACGAGCTGGTGGCCGAGGTCGCCAAGACCGGCAAGCTGCCGGTCGTGCTCTTCACCGCCGGCGGCATCGCCACCCCGGCCGACGCGGCGATGATGATGCAGCTCGGCGCCGAGGGCGTGTTCGTCGGCTCGGGCATCTTCAAGTCCGGCAACCCGGCCCAGCGCGCCGCCGCGATCGTCAAGGCCACCACCTTCTACGACGACCCGGACGTCATCGCCAAGGTCTCCCGCGGCCTGGGCGAGGCCATGGTCGGCATCAACGTCGACGACATCCCGGTCCCGCACCGCCTGGCCGAGCGCGGCTGGTAAGAAATTTCGGGAAAGGCGACATCCGTGAAGGATGTCGCCTTTTCTGTGACCGGAAAAGTTCACTCCGCGGCCATGATCCTTCGCGAGGCTGGCGGGCGTACGCGCCCGATCCCCCTCGGAGGCCCCCATGTCCCGGCTCAGCCGACGTTCCTTCCTTGTCACCGGCATCGCGGCGGGAGCGGTGGCGAGCGTTCCCGCCGTGGCGAACGCCGACCCCGAACCCCCTGCGGAGAGCGCCGCGTCCCTGGCCTCCCGCGGTCTGCACGCCGACCCCTTCACCCTCGGCGTCGCCTCCGGGGACCCCGGCTCCGACGGCTTCGTCATCTGGACGCGGCTGGCGCCCCAGCCGCTCGCCGAGGACGGCCTGGGCGGCATGCCCGGCCGGCCCTTCCCGGTCCAGTGGCAGGTCTACGGTGACGAGGCCGGCAGCCGCGTCCTGCGGCGGGGTGTGGCCCTGGCGACCCCGGAGTGGGGCCACAGCGTCCACGTCGAGCTGGGCGGGCTCGCCTCCGACCGGGAATACTGGTACCGCTTCAAGGTGGGCCCCTACCTGTCGCCGACGGGCCGGGCGAGAACCGCTCCGCACCCGCTGTCCTACGGCTCCGGCCTGGCGATGGCCTTCGTCTCCTGCGCCCAGTACGAGCACGGCCACTTCACCGCCTACCGGCGCCTGGCCGAGGAGCACCCCGACCTGATCCTGCACCTGGGCGACTACCAGTACGAGTACCGGCGCGACACCTACACCATCCCCGGCGGCAACGTCCGCCACCACGAGGGGCCCGAGACCGAGAGCCTGGCCAACTACCGCCAGCGGCACGCCCAGTACAAGGCCGACCCGGACCTGCAGGCCGCGCACGCCGCCGCGTCCTGGCTGGTCGTCTGGGACGACCACGAGCTGGACAACAACTGGGCCGACGAGGTGCCGGAGAAGCCCGAGGTCCCGCAGCCGAACTTCCTCGCCCGGCGCGAGGCGGCCTTCCGGGCCTACTACGAGAACATGCCCCTGCGCCGCGATTCGATCCCCCGGGGCGTCGACATGCAGCTCTACCGGCGGATCCGGTGGGGCAGGCTGGCCACCTTCCACATGCTCGACACCCGGCAGTACCGCAGCGACCAGGGCTGCGGCGACGGCTACAGGGACTGCCCGGCCGCCGTCGACCCCGCGCGCTCGATCACCGGCGACGCGCAGGAGCGCTGGCTGCTGGACGGCTTCCGCCAGTCGCGGGCGCAGTGGGACATCCTCGGCCAGCAGGTCTTCTTCGCCCAGCGCGACAACAACGCCGGGCCGGCCAAGATCACCAGCCAGGACGCCTGGGACGGCTACGTCGCCTCACGGCAGCGGGTCACCCGGGGATGGGTGGACGCCGGGGTGCGCAACCCCGTGGTGCTCACCGGTGACGTGCACGCCCACTGGGCCAGCGACCTCAAGCTCGACTACGACGACCCCACCACGCGCACGGTCGGCTCGGAGCTGGTCGCCTCCTCCATCACCACGGGCGGCGACGGGCGTGACTCCGACCCGAAGACCCATCCGTATCTGACCATCAACCCGCACCTGAAGTTCTACAACAACCAGCGCGGCTACGTGCTGACCCGGATCGGGCGCGAGCAGCTCATCGCGGACTTCAAGGTGCTGCCGCAGGTCACCCGGGCGGGCGCGGCGGCGCACACCAAGGCGACCTTCGTGATCGAGGACCGGGTCCCGGGAGTCCAGCAGACCTACCTGCGCCCGCTCGACCCCTCGGTCAGCCGGATGCCCGAGGTGCCGGCGACCGACCAGATCCAGGAGACCGTGGACTGGGAGACCAAGCGTCCCTGACCGTCCCGGGGCGGCGTCCGGAGAGGGCGCCGCCCCCTCTCCGGAATAATACTTAGCCAGGCTAAGTTAGACTGGCTAACCATGACGACGGACGATCTGGCCCAGAGCCTTTCGAGAGAGCTGCGCCACCTGGTGCTGCTGCTGCGCCGTGTGGCGGCCGGACAGCCTCTCACCAGCCAGCAGTACGCCGTGCTGGGCTCGCTGGAGGGCGGCCCCCGCCGGATGACCGAGCTGGCCGAGGAGCACGGCGTCCAACTGCCCACCATGACCGTGCAGATCAACCGGCTGGAGGAACCGGGCCTGGTGACGCGCGGCGCGGACCCGGCCGACGCCCGGGTCCGCGCGGTCGAGCTCACCGAGGAGGGGCGCGCCCGCCTGGCCGCCGTCCGCCAGGCCCGCATCGCCTACCTGACCGGGCAGCTCGCGGCGCTGACGGCCGAGGAGCGCGCCGCGATCGCCGCCGCGCTCCCGGCCCTGGCCAAGCTCGGCGACGTCTGACCCGGACCCGCGGCCGGCGCCCTCGCCGCCGGCCGCGGACCGCGCGCGGACGGCCCGCGTCACCGAGAGAACCCGCACCACCGGACGGTCCGCGTCACGGAGAAAACCGCACCACCGGACGGTCCGGCGCCCGTGCCCGCCCCGCCCCGCCCGAGAAGGAGTTCACCCCCATGTCCGCACAGAGCGGCGGCAGCATCCTGCGCCAGCCGATGTCCGTCTGGGCCACCGCCTTCGCCGCGGTCGTCGCCTTCATGGGCATCGGCCTGGTCGACCCGATCCTGCCCTCCATCGCCCAGGGCCTGCACGCCGGCCCCAGCCAGGTCTCCCTGCTGTTCACCAGCTACTTCCTGGTCACCGCCGTGGCCATGCTCGTCACCGGGTGGGTCTCCAGCCGGATCGGCGGCAGGTCGACCCTGCTGCTCGGCCTGGCCCTGGTCGTGGTCTTCGCCGCGCTGGCCGGCACCTCCGGCAGCGTCGGCGAGCTGGTCGGCTTCCGCGCCGGCTGGGGGCTGGGCAACGCCCTGTTCGTCGCCACCGCCCTGGCCGTCATCGTCGGCGCGGCCAGCGGCGGCGCCGAATCGGCCATCATCCTCTACGAGGCGGCCCTGGGCCTGGGCATCTCCATGGGCCCGCTGGTCGGCGCCGCCCTCGGCGACTGGAACTGGCGCGCGCCCTTCTTCGGCACCGCCTCCCTCATGGCCGTCGGGTTCGTCCTCATCGCGACCCTGCTGAGGTCCACCCCCAAGCCGGCGGTGAAGACCCGCCTGACCGCCCCGCTCCGGGCGCTGGCCCACGGCGGCCTGTCCACCACCGCCTTCACCGCGTTCTTCTACAACTTCGCCTTCTTCACCATCCTGGCCTTCACCCCGTTCATCCTCGGCATGTCGCCCTACGGCATCGGCGCGGTCTTCTTCGGCTGGGGCGCCTGCGTCGCGCTCTCCTCGGTCTTCGGCGCACCCTTCCTGCAGCGGAGGATCGGCTCGGTCCGGGTGCTCCACCTGTCCCTGGCGGTGCTGGCCGCCCTGCAGGTCTGCATCGCGCTGTCCGGCCACGTCGGGGTCATCGTCTTCGTCGTCCTGTCCGGCATCCCGATCGGCCTGAACAACACGGTGTTCACCGAGGCGGCCATGGAGGTCTCCGACGCGCCGCGTCCCGTCGCCTCCGCCGGCTACAACTTCGTCCGCTGGACGGGCGGGGCGCTGGCGCCGTACGTCGCCACCAAGCTGGGGGAGGACGTCGCCCCCGCCCTGCCGTACTTCCTCGGCGCGCTCTGCTGCCTGGCGGGCATGGCCGTCCTGTACGGCAGGCGCCACCACATGAGGAGCCTGGAGCGGGTGGACGCCGGCCACGCCCTCCAGGAGGCCCCCGCCGCGGCCTGACCCGGTTTGGGGCGATGCGCGGAGTGGCCATACGCTGTGAGGGCATTCCACGCACCTTGAAAGGACCACTGTGACCATCGCCCCGACGATCGGTGTGTTCGCGTTGCAGGGTGACGTGCGCGAGCACGTGCACTCCCTGGAGACGGCGGGCGCGAAGGCGGTAGCCGTACGGCGGCCCGGCGAGCTGGAGGCGGTCGACGCCCTGGTCATCCCCGGCGGGGAGTCCACCACGATGTGGAAGCTCGCCGAGACCTTCGACCTGCTCGAACCGCTCCGGCTGAGGATCAAGGGCGGCATGCCCGCCTACGGCTCCTGCGCCGGCATGATCATGCTGGCCGATCGGATCGAGGGCGGCATCGACGGCCAGCAGACGATCGGCGGTATCGACATGGTGGTCCGCCGCAACGCCTTCGGCCGCCAGGTCGACTCCTTCGAGGCCGACGTCGACTTCGCCGGCCGGGGCCCGTTGCGTGCGGTGTTCATCCGGGCGCCGTGGGTGGAATCCGTCGGTTCCGGGGTCGAAGTGCTGGCCCGGGCCGAAGCTGGGGATAGGATCGTCGCGGTCCGTCAAGGACCGCTGCTCGCCACGTCCTTCCATCCGGAACTTACCGGGGACGTCGGCGTGCATTCATATTTTGTTGAGATGGTGAGGGAGCTCTAGGCGATGTCCGGCCACTCCAAATGGGCGACGACGAAGCACAAGAAGGCCGCGCTCGACTCCAAGCGCGGCAAGCTGTTCGCCAAGCTCATCAAGAACATCGAGGTCGCGGCCCGGACCGGCGGCCCCGACCCGGACGGCAACCCGACGCTGTACGACGCCATCACCAAGGCGCGCAAGAGCTCGGTCCCGATCGACAACATCGAGCGTGCCCGCAAGCGCGGCGGCGGCCTGGAGGCCGGTGGCGCCGACTGGCAGACCATCATGTACGAGGGCTACGCCCCCGGCGGCGTGGCGGTGCTGATCGAGTGTCTGACCGACAACCGCAACCGCGCGGCCTCCGAGGTCCGGGTCGCCCTGACCCGCAACGGCGGCTCCCTGGCCGACCCCGGCTCGGTGTCCTACATGTTCAACCGCAAGGGCGTCGTGCTCGTGCCCAAGGGTGAGCTGTCGGAGGACGACGTGCTGACCGCGGTCCTCGACGCGGGCGCCGAGGAGGTCAACGACCTGGGCGACCAGTTCGAGGTCGTCTCCGAGGCCACCGACCTCGTCCCGGTCCGCAAGGCCCTGCAGGAGGCCGGGATCGACTACGACTCGGCCGAGTCCAGCTTCCTGCCGACGCTGAACGTCCCGCTCGACGAGGACGGCGCGCGCAAGGTCTTCAGGCTGATCGACGCCCTGGAGGACAGCGACGACGTCCAGAACGTCTGGGCCAACTTCGACGTCTCCGACGAGGTGCTGGAGAAGCTCGACGCGTGAGGTCCGGTGCGGCGCCCGTCTCTCCGGGGAGAGGCGGGCGCTCCGCCGTCTGATGCGGATTTCACGTCGTCCGCGACGTCTGTCCCCCAGGGGATGTTTGTCCCCCAAGGGCGGGGCAGATCACGCGGACGATGGGAAACCCTGATCTGATCTTCGCGCTGGCGGGCGCCGGCGCCCTGCTCGCGGCCGTCCTGCCCCGGCTGCTCAACCGCAGGCCCTTCTCGCTGCCGCTGGCCTGCCTGATCGGCGGGGCCCTGCTCTACCTGCTGCCGCTGGAGCTGCCCAGACCCGATCCGGTGGCCCACCGGGCCCTGGTCGAGCACGCCGCCGAGATCTGCGTGCTGATCTCGCTCATGGGCGCCGGGCTCGCGATCAACCGGCCCTTCGGGCCGCGCGGCTGGGCCTCCACCTGGCGCCTGCTGGGGTGGACGCTCCCGCTGACCGTCGTGGCGGTGGCCGCCGTGGCCTCCGCGCTGCTGGGCTGGCCCCCGGCGGCGGCGCTGCTGCTGGGCGCGGTGCTCGCCCCGACCGACCCGGTGCTCGCCTCCGACGTGCAGGTCGGCGAGCCCGTCGACTCGGAGAAGGCCGACGACGAGGTCCGTTTCACCCTCACCTCCGAGGCGGGGCTCAACGACGGCCTCGCCTTCCCCCTGGTGTTCGCCGCCGTCGCGATGACGGCCACCGGGGGCCTCGGCTGGGTCGGCGGCTGGGCGCTGGTCGACCTGCTCTACCGGTGCGGGGCCGGCCTGGTCTGCGGGCTGCTGACCGGCAGGCTGCTGGGCCGGCTCTTCTTCCGCGCCCAGGTCTCCGATCTGCGCCTGGCCGAGCACCGGGACGGCTTCGTCGCGCTGGCCGCGACGTTCCTGGCCTACGGCCTCACCGAGCTGGTGCACGGGTACGGCTTCATCGCGGTGTTCGTGACCGGGTGCACGATCAGGGCCGCCGAGCGCACCCACGGCTACAACGGCGTGCTGCACGGCTTCATCGAGCAGATCGAGCGGCTGCTGACCGCCTGGCTGATCCTGCTGCTCGGCGGTTCCGTGGCGACCGGCGGCCTGGCCGCCCTCACCTGGCAGGGCGCGGCCGTCGGGCTGTCGCTGCTGCTGGTGATCCGGCCGCTGGCCGGCTGGGCCGCCCAGCTCGGCGGCCCGGCGGGCCCGCGCGAGCGCGGCGTGACGGCCTTCTTCGGGATCCGCGGCATCGGCTCGCTGTTCTACCTCGCCTACGCCCTCGGCCAGGCCGACTTCGGCGTGCCCGCCGAGGAGCTCTGGGCGGTGGTCGCCTTCACCGTGCTGGCCTCGCTCGTCCTGCACGGCGTCACGGCGACGCCGGTGATGCGGCGGCTGGACCGCCTGCGCGACAGGGCGGGGGCCGCGGACGCCGAGCCCGCCACGCGTCACCTGTAGGGACCGATACCTGTAGGGACCGATTCACCTGTGGTGACGATTCGCCTTCACTCGCGTCTTCTGCCTAGGTTGGAGCCTTGTGGAACTACGTGATCTGACTGTCGACGATCTCGACGCGGTGCTGGACAACCGCAAGCGCGCCTTCGGGCCCGTCCCCGAGGGCGTGCAGGAGGCCTGGCGGAAGCTGACCGTCCCGGCGCTGGAGGAGGGCAGATACCTCGGCGTCGTCGACGGCGCCCGCCTGGTGGCGACCAGCCGGACCAACGACTTCACCCAGTGGTGGCACGGCAGGCCGATCTCCATGGGCGGCGTCGCCTCGGTGACCGTCGCCCCCGAGGACCGGGGGCGGGGCGTCGGCCGCACCCTGATGCAGGCCACCATTGACCGCTGCGCGGCCCTGGGCCATCCGGTCTCGGCGCTCTACCCGGCCACCACCCACATCTACCGCTCCCTCGGCTGGGAGCACGCCGGCGCCATGCACGTGGCGACCCTGCCCGCCGAGGCGCTGCGCACGATCAGGTCCACCGAGCAGGTCAAGATCCGCCGGATGGGCCCCGGCGACGCCTCCGAGGTGGTCGCGCTCCTCGGCCGCGTCCACGCCGCCACCCGAGCCTCCGGCCCCCTGAGCCGGGGCGAGAACGCCTGGCGCGTGCTGTTGGAGAACAAGGACGACTTCCTCTATCTGGCCGACGACGGCTTCGTGACCTACCACTGGGACGGCGGCGACATCAGGGTCTCCGCTCTCGTCGCGGGCTCGGAGGCCACGGCGCGGGCGCTGTGGTCGCTGGTCGGCACCTCGGCCTCCGTCGCCAAGTCGGTCCGGGCGGCCGTCGCCCCCGACGACCCGGTGTTCTGGCTGATCGGCGACCGTCCCGAGGACCACGTCGCGCAGACCCGCTGGATGTTCCGCGTCGTCGACCTCGTCGCGGCCGTCGCCGGGCGGGGCTTCCCGGCGGGTGTCACCCTCGACGCCGCGGTCCAGGTCGACGACCCCCAGCGCCCCGGCAACTCCGGCCCCTGGCAGCTGTCGGTCTCCGGCGGCTCCGGTACGGCCGAGCCCGCCGCGACCCTGCCGGGATTCACCCCCACCTTCACCGCGGCCGGCTTCTCGGCCCTGTACGCCGGGATCCCGACCGCGACCCTGCGCCGCTCGGGGATCCTCACCGGTCCGGCGGACTCCGACGACGCCCTCGACGCCGCCTTCCACGCCAAGCCGTACATGCTGGACCACTTCTGACGGGCGCCGCCGGGTAGCCGTGCGAGCGGCGCTCCCACGCGGTAGAGTCGGGCACCGAACAGGTGTTCGGCGAGCGGAGGCGTGTCGGTGCGGTTGCCCGAGCTGCGGGTGATGGGGGTCGACCCGGGGCTGACCCGGTGCGGACTCGGGGCGGTCGAGGGACGGCCCGGGGCGCCGCTGAGCCTCGTCAAGGTCGGAGTCGTCCGGACTCCGGCCGACGACGAGATCGGGGCCAGGCTGGTGGCGATCGAGGCGGGCATCGAGCAGTGGCTCGACGAGGTCGAGCCCGACGCGGTGGCCGTGGAGCGGGTCTTCGCCCAGCACAACCTCAGGACCGTGATGGGCACCGCGCAGGCCTCCGCGGTGGCGATCCTGTGCGCCTCCCGCCGGGGGCTGCCGGTGGCGCTGCACACGCCGTCGGAGGTCAAGGCCGCGATCACCGGCAGCGGCACGGCCGACAAGCAGCAGGTGGGGACCATGGTGACCCGGCTGCTGCGGCTGGATGCGATGCCCAAGCCCGCCGACGCCGCCGACGCGCTGGCGCTGGCGATCTGTCACGTGTGGCGGGGCGGGGCACAGAACCGCCTGGCGGAGGCGGTCGCCAGGACCAGGACCGGGCCGGGCACGACCGCCGCCGCCTACTTCCGGGGGCGGGGCCGGGCCGGATATTCGAGAGGAACCACACAGTGATCGCCTCGGTGCGGGGACGGGTGGCCGCGGTCGCGCCTGACGGCGCGGTGGTCGAGGTCGGCGGGGTGGGGATACTGGTCCACTGCACGCCGGGCACGCTGGCGACGCTCCGGGTGGGCGAGGAGGCCCGGCTGGCCACCTCGCTCGTGGTCCGGGAGGAGTCGCTGACGCTGTTCGGCTTCGGCAGTGACGACGAGCGCGGCGTCTTCGAGATGCTGCAGACGGCCAACGGGGTCGGCCCCAAGGTCGCCCTGGCGATGCTGGCCGTGCACACCCCCAACGCGCTCCGGACGGCCGTGGCGAGCGCCGACGTGAAGGCGCTGACCAGGGTCCCCGGCGTCGGCCCCAAGGGGGCCCAGCGGATCATCGTCGACCTCAAGGACAAGCTCGGCACCCCCGAGCAGGCCGTCAACGCCGCGCTCAACGGCGGCGCGTCCGCGCCCGCCTGGCGCGACCAGGTCCACTCCGGTCTGGTCGGCCTCGGCTACTCGGCCAGAGACGCCGACGAGGCCGTCGCCGCCGTCACCTCCCAGGCCGACGCCGAGGTGGCGGAGGGTCGCTCGCCGCAGGTGGCGGCGTTGCTCAAGGCCGCGCTCCGCGCGCTGAGCGTCCGATGAGGGGGGCGCGCCCGATGCGGGCCTCTCGCGGCCGCGGCGGTCCCGGCGAGGCGTGGACCGCCCACGCGGACCGGGTCCGGGCCGGCAGGTCCGGAGCGGCCCGGGGGGCCGGGGTCGGCAGGTCCGGGCCGGTCGGTGCGGGCCGGGACGGCAGGGGCGAGGTCGGCGGGCCGGGAGCGGTCCGTGCGGTCCGACCCTGGGACGGCGGGCCGGAGGCGGGCCGGGTGGCCTGGGATGACACCGGGGATGACAGAGGCGGGGCCGGCGGGCCGGCGACCGCGCGTGCGAGTGAAGGCGGACCGGCGTGAGCTTCGAGCGGGATCTGGTGGCGCCGGACGCCGAAGGGGACGAGCGCCTGATCGAGGCGGCGCTGCGGCCCAAGCGGCTGGATGAGTTCATCGGCCAGGCGCGGGTGCGCGAGCAGCTGTCACTGGTGCTGCAGAGCGCGCTGCGACGTAACCGGCCGCCGGACCACGTGCTGATGAGCGGTGGGCCCGGGCTGGGCAAGACGACCCTCTCCATGATCATCGCGACGGAGCTCTCCGTGCCGCTCCGGATCACCTCCGGGCCCGCGCTGGAGCGGGCGGGCGACCTCGCGGCGATCCTGTCGACCCTCTCGGAGGGAGAGGTCCTCTTCATCGACGAGATCCACCGGATGGCCCGTCCGGCGGAGGAGATGCTCTATCTCGCGATGGAGGACTTCCGCGTCGACATCGTGGTGGGCAAGGGGCCCGGGGCGACCGCGATCCCACTGGAGGTCGCGCCGTTCACCCTGGTCGGGGCCACCACGCGGGCCGGGCTGCTGCCCGCGCCGCTGCGCGACCGGTTCGGGTTCGTCGCGCACATGGACTTCTACGAGGTGGCCGAGCTGGAGCAGGTGCTGCACCGCTCCTCGCGGCTGCTCGGCCTGGAGCTGCCCGGCGACGCGGCGCACGAGATCGCCGGGCGGTCGCGGGGCACGCCCCGCATCGCCAACCGGCTGCTGCGCCGGGTCCGCGACTTCGCCGAGGTGCGCTCCGGCGGGGTGGTCACCAGAGACGTCGCCTCGGCGGCGCTGAACCTCTACGAGGTCGACGCCGAGGGCCTCGACCGGCTCGACC
>NZ_JBSFPS010000154.1:0-23254 GCF_053588315.1 Streptosporangium sp. NPDC003464
CCTCAGTCCAGCGTCCACGCTCACGCAAGATCTTCTGCAAGAGCGCAAGCTGGTATACGGATGCGAAATTGCACAGCACGGTGTTGTCGGGCCAGGCCCCCGCCGAGGAGAAGGCGGCCGACGTCATCAACGCCATCACTCCCGACGAGAGCCTCGCCGCCAAGGCGCCGGCGAGCCTGAGAGCCGACGGTCTGAAGGTCGTCTCCTCCATCGGCTACCCGCCGATGGAGCTGTTCGCCAGCGACGGCAAGACGCCGATCGGTTTCGACCCCGCCCTGGCCAGGGCCATCGCCAGGAAGCTCGGCGTCAAGGTGACCATCACCGACGAGGAGTTCAACTCGCAGATCCCCGGCGTGCTCACCGGCCGCTACGACTTCGTCATCTCCTCGATGACCGACAACCCCGAGCGGCAGGGCCAGGTCACCTTCGTCGACTATGTGCAGGCGGGTTCGGGGATGCTGGTCAAGGCGGGCAACCCGGCCGGCATCTCCGGACCGAAGGACCTGTGCGGCAAGACGGTCTCCGTCGTCGACAACGGCTCCTCGATGGAGCTGGCCGAGAGCTACGACGCCGACTGCAAGAAGGACGGCAAGGCCGCGGTGGACATCCTGAAGTTCCCCGGCGACACGGAGGCCATGCTCCAGGTGAGCAACGGCCGCGCGCAGGCCACCGTCACCGACTACGTGGTGGCCGCCTACAAGTCCGCCGATCCCAAGCTCGCCATGGAGGCGATCACCCTCGAAGGCACCGAGAGCCCGTGGGGCATCGGTATGAAGCCGGACAACAAGGAGCTCATCGAGTCCGTCAAGGGCGCGCTGGACGCGCTCATCCAGAGCGGCGAGTACGGCAAGCTGCTCGCGGCGTGGAACCTCGACAAGCTGGCCGTCCAGTCCGCTGTGATCAACGGCGGTAAGTGACCGTGCGGACCGAACTGATCACCGACGCGTCGGGCAGGCCGATCCCTGTCGCGCGGACCTGGCACTGGGGCCGCTGGCTGGCCGCGGCGGTCGCGCTGGCGGTCGCGGCCCGGCTGGCCTACCTCCTCGTGGCCAACCCGAACCTGGACTGGGGCAAGGTCGCCGAGTACCTGTTCAACGAACGGATCCTGAGCGGGGTCTGGGTCACCATCGAGATCTCGGTGCTGGCCACGGCCCTCGGGCTGGTCCTGGGCGTGCTGGTCGCGATCATGCGGCTGGCGCACAACCCGGTGCTGAGCGGGCTGGCCACGCTCTACATCTGGTTCTTCCGCGGCACGCCGGTGCTGGTCCAGCTCATCTTCTGGTACAACCTGGCCTTCCTGTTCCCCGAGCTGGTGCTCAAGATCCCGTTCACCACGATCGGCCTCAAATGGGACACCAACCAGGTGATGACCGGCTTCACCTCGGCCATGCTGGGGCTGGGGCTGAACCTGGCGGCCTACTTCGCCGAGACCGTGCGCGCCGGGATCCAGGCCGTCGACCACGGCCAGACCGAGGCGGCGTACGCGCTGGGCATGACGCCGGCCAGGCGGATGCGGGTCATCGTGCTGCCGCAGGCGCTGCGCATCATCATCCCGCCGACCGGCAACGAGTTCATCTCCATGCTGAAGACCACCTCGCTGGTCTACGTGGTCGCCGGGCACGACCTGATGACCAACGCCAGCCAGATCTACAAGGCGAACAATCTGATCATGGAGCTGCTGATCGTGGCGAGCCTTTGGTACATGCTCATGACCGCCGTGGCGACCTTCCTGCAGGGCAGGCTGGAGCGCCGCTTCGGCTCCGAGGCCGTACGGCTGGTGCGCGGCGGCGGCCTGGCCGCCAGGATCCTGCCGAAGGCGGCCGCATGAACGCGCCGGGCGAGCAGGTCGTGCGGGCCTCGGGCGTCCGGATGAGCTACGGCGAGACGCAGGTGCTCAACGGCGTGGACCTCACCGTCGCCTCCGGCGAGGTGAACTGCGTCATCGGCCCGTCGGGCTCGGGCAAGTCCACCTTCCTGCGGTGCATCAACGGCCTGGAGCCGGTGCTCGGCGGCAGCCTGCGGGTGCTCGGCGAGGAGGTCGGCCACACCCTGCGCGGCGGCAGGTACCACCCCTGGACGCCCAAGGAGTTCGCCGCCTTCCGCAGGAACATCGGCATGGTCTTCCAGCGCTTCAACCTGTTCGCCCACCACAGCGCGCTGGAGAACGTCGCCTGCGGTCCCGTCCATGTCCTGGGCACCCCGGCCGACCGGGCGCGGGCGCTGGCCATGGAGCACCTGGAGCGGGTGGGCCTGGCCGACCACGCGCACAAGCGGCCCCACCAGCTCTCCGGCGGCCAGCAGCAGCGGGTGGCCATCGCCAGGGCGCTGGCGATGAACCCGGCGCTGATGCTGTTCGACGAGCCGACCTCCGCGCTGGACCCGGAGCTGGTCGACGAGGTTCTGGAGGTCATGAAGGGCCTGGCCGCCGAGGGGATGACGATGGTCGTGGTGACCCACGAGATCGCCTTCGCCAGGGAGGTCGGAGACTGGCTGACCTTCTTCGCCGACGGCGTGGCCGTCGAGCGGGGCCGGCCCGGAGAACTCCTGGCCAACCCGGGCCACGGGCGGACCAGGGCGTTCCTGTCCAGCGTGCTCGGCCCGGAGGAACGCCGGCAGTCCTAGCGGGGTGCGCCGGCGCCGGCCCGTGCCCGCTACGCGCGTCGCTGTCGGCCGGCCACCCGCCGGACGGCGCCGGCGCGGGCGCGGGCGGGGGAGGCGGCGCGGCCCCCGGAACCCGCAACAAGCAACCTGTGTTGACTAATTTGAGATTAGTCAACTATGGTTGCTTGCATGCCCGCCGATGAGATTCCCGATCCCCCGCAGCCCGCTGACGCGCTGGCGGCTGTGGCGGCGTTGAGGCGCCTGGCCGACCAGATAGAGGACGCCGCCGTCGAGCAGGCCATGCGGGCGGGCTGGAGCTGGCCGCAGGTCGCCGAGGCGCTCGGCGTGACGCGGCAGGCGGTCCACAAGAAGCACGCCAAACGGCTCATCGCCGCCGGCGTCACACTGAGGAGGCGCTGACGATGGCCGCCATCGACCATTACATCAACACGATCATCGATCAGGGAGCACACCAGGCCCACACCGACGGATCGACGACGATCGAGGCACACCATCTCCTGCTGGCGATCGCCGCCGGACAGGAGACCACCACCCACCGGGTCCTGAGCTCGGCCGGGCTGGACCGCCAGGCGATCCGCGACGCGCTGGACCGGGAGTTCGAGCACAGCCTGAACGCGGCCGGGGTCTCTCTCGCCGCCTTCGACCTCCCGCGGCCGAGCACCGTCTCCGCCCCTCCCGCGCAGCTGGGGGCCTCGGCCAAGCTCGCGCTCGAACGAGGCTTCGCCTCCGTCGCCCGGAAGAAGGACCTGCAGCCGGCGCATCTCCTGCTGGGCATCCTGCGGGCCCAGGTCGGCACCGTGCCGCGCGCGCTCGCCCTGGCCGGTGTCGACCAGGACGACCTGGTGACGCGCCTGCTGCAGACGCTCACCGACGCCGGCCGGTAACGGGCAGCCGCCGCCGAGACCGTCCCACCTCCCCGGCGTCCCCCGGCGCCAGGCCCACGACTTTCCCTGACTTTCCCCGGCTTTTCCTGGCCTTCTCCGGCTTTTCTTGGCCTTTCCTGGCTTTCCCGGCGCAGGGCCCGCACGGCGACACGCGGCGGATCCCTGAACGCCGGCCGTGAAGCCCAGCGTGATCGGCGTGCCCATGTCCGCCGCCGCCCCCTCGCCGCCGCCGCCCTCTCGCCGAAGGCCGGCGAGACGCTCGCCCGGCCCGGGCCGCCAACCGTGATCCGGCTGAGTCCGCCGATCCCGGCACCCGTGACCCCCACTCGTCCCGCACCGCGGTCCTGCACGGCTCGCGCCATCCGAAGGGAAACATCCTCATGCGCACACGCACAGCTCAAGCGGGCCTCGGCCTGCTCATCACCGGGGCGATGGTGGCGGGGAGCGCCATGGCGGCCTCCGCGGCGCCCTCGACGGCGGCCGGCCCCGGCCATGCCGAGGTCCAGCGCGTGCTCGACCGGGCCGTGGCCGAAGGCGGCGTCCCCGGCATCCTCGCCGAGGTCCGCGACGGCGGTGAACGGTGGTCCGGCTCGGCCGGAGTGGCCGACTCCAGGACCGGTCGCAAGCGGAAGCCGCAGCACCGCTTCCGCATCGGCAGCACCACCAAGACGTTCGTGGCCACCGTGGCCCTGCAACTCGTGGCCGAAGGCACGGTGAGCCTCGACGACACCGTGGAGAAGTGGCTGCCCGGCGTGGTCGGCGGCAACGGCAACGACGGCCGCAAGATCACCATCAGGCGGCTGCTCGACAACACCAGCGGGATCTTCGACTACCTCCAGGACCAGGCGGCGGTGAACCGCTACGACTACCCCACCCCCCGGCAGCTCGTGCAGATCGCCATGTCCCGGCCGCCCGCCTTCGAACCGGGCACGAGCTGGGGATACTCCCAGACCAACTACGTCCTGGCCGGAATGGTCATCGAACGGGCGACCGGCAGGACGCTGGCGGGGGAGATCTCACGGCGCATCACTCGCCCGCTCGGCCTGGCCGGGACGTATTTGCCACGCGGCGATGACCTGAAGCTGCGGGGACCGCACTCGCGGCACTACTCCAAGCTGAACCTGCCCGACCCCGGCGCCGAGATCCATGACGTGACCGAGATGAACACCTCCCCGTTCTGGGCGGCCGGGGCCATGATCTCCACAGCCGGGGATCTCAGCCGCTTCTTCAGGGCGCTGCTGGGCGGCCGGCTCCTCCCGCCCGCCCAGCAGCGGGAGATGTTCACCATGGTCCCGACCAAGGACTGGATCCCCCACACCACCTACGGCCTGGGCGTCTCCTCGGTGAGGCTGTCGTGCGGCACGACGGTCTGGGGCATGGGCGGGGCCATCTTCGGTTCGTGGTCGTACGCCTACGGCACCCGCGACGGCAGGCGCCTGGTCGCGGTCAACGTCAACGGCGACTGGGCCGGGGGCGGATGGAAGGACCCGATCGGCATCTTCACCGATGTGCTCCAGGCGGAGTTCTGCCCAGGCGGTTCCCGGAGGCCGTAGCCGGCCTCGGCGCCCGGCCCCGGAGGATCTCCTCCACGCCCAGGGTGTCGACGGCCGCCCCCGGTAGCACCCGGTGACCGAACTCCTCAGCGAGCATCGACGTCCTCGGTTCCCGCGCCCGGTCCGGTGGCCTGGGCGCTCGGTGCGGCGGCGATCGCCTCGAAGCGGGACGCGTCGGCGGGGTGTCCCCAGCGGCGGCACTCCCAGGCCAGGCGCCGGGCGCGCAGCCGTAGGGCGGCCGGGGCGCGGTCGGTGGGACACAGGTGGCTCGCCGGCCCGAGTCCTCTCCCGAGCGGGGCGTCGGCGCGCAGGACCTCCTCGGCGGCCGAGGGGTCGCCGGTCAGCACCCGCAGGAGGGCGCGGCGCACGTAGCCGAAGTCGTCGTCGGGACAGTACGCGATGTGCTCCTCGGCCGCCGCGCACGCGTCGTCCAGCCGGCTCTGCGTCAGGAGCAGCTCGACTCGCAGGCGGCGCAGCCACGCGCTCTCGAACGGCTGGCCGCACCGCGGGATCGTGTGTTCCACGGTGGTCAGGGCATCGGTGATCCTGCCTTCCTCGCGCAGGAGCACGGCCTCCGCGAGCGCGATGCGCACCTCGTAGTCCGCCGCGGCGCCGACCGCGCGGGCCCGGGCGAGGAGGTCGCGGGCGTCGCTGTGGTGGTGCCGGTAGAGGGCGGGGTAGGCCCGCCTGAGCAGCCGTAGGACCTTCACCTCCGGCTGTCCGTCACCACCGGCGGGAGGCGGCGGGAGGAGGCTGAGCAGCCGCCGGTCAACGCTCCAGCCGGCCTCGTCGCGCACGGTGGCCTCGATCCGCTCGCCCAGCACCTCGCGCAGCGAACTCTTCAGCCAGTCGTGGTACCACGCGCCGAACGACTCGGCCTCGGGGGCCAGCACCTCGCCGACGCACGTCCAGTCGCCCCAGACCTGGCCCGCGGCGGGGCCGTTGACGACGAGGTGGGAGCGGTAGCCGCAGCCGTGCTCGGCGACCGGCAGCAGCCCTTCGAACGCGGCTTCCATGACGTCGTCGTAGTCCTCGTCGTCCAGGTCGGGCGGCTCCCACTCCTCGGTGAACGGGAACGGGCCGGACCGCGCCCAGGCGCCGTCCGGCCGCAGTCCGTGAACCCCGTAGTACGGGCCGGCGCCGCCGTTGCCGAGCCGGGTCAGGAACGTGCGGTAGTCGGCCGGGAAACGCACCCCGATCCGGGCCTCGACGGCCTCCAGCGCGGCCTCGTCGAGCGGCGGCTCGAACCGGTAGCGGTGCCGGCGGGCGCCGAAGAGTCCGAAGTCCGTGTCGTACTCGCTGAGCGCGTCGATGCCGCGCCGGATGACGTCCAGATCCACAGCGGCACCCTATTCGGTGTGCCGGATGTTCACGGTGACCTCGGCGGTGGCCGAGCCGCTGCCGGGGCGGTCGCCGACCGTGACGGGGCGTTCGACGGTGGCCCGGTCCGCCGGCCCGGTGGCGGCCACGGTGACGGCGGCCGCGGCGCGGCTGGGTCGTCTCATGGGATGAAGGTTCTGCTCCGGCACCCTCATTGTGGGGGAAAAAGTGCCACTGGCACTAATGCGCCATGATTCCAGCGACAAACAGCCATAAATGCCGTTAACAGCTACATAGCGCGTGGTGTCAAGGCGTCAATTCACGGAACAGCAAGCGTTGGCAGGGCCGCTGGCCAGGGGAGACTCCGCCTGACCTGCCCGCGCGCCGCCCGGCCATTCACTGAATGCTGTCACGGTGTCCGACAGGGCCATTGACTCCGTGCGTACGGCAGATAGCTTTCCGATCGCCGTGGGGCCCACGGAGAGGCACGACTCTTGACCCCATCCGAGAGGAACACCGTCCGTGATCCCTTCTCAGACTCAGAGACGCCACAGACTCCTGTCCGGTACGGCGTGCCTGGCGATGCTGGCCGCGCTCGGCGCCGGACCGGCCCAGGCCCAGGCAGCCGGAACCCAGGCCCAGGGCGGGCAGGCCCGGACCACGAACGTACGGACGGCCCAGGCCGCGGCGCAGGCGGCTCCCGCCGACGACACCGTGCCGCAGCTCGCCGAGAGCGCCGCCGGTACGGGCAGCGTCGCCGTGTCCGGGTCGGCGGCCAAGGCCCCCGACCGCGAGGTGTGCAGCTCCGGAGCCAAGTGGCTGCGCCTGCGCTTCACCCGGCTCGACCTACGCGGCAAGGACAGCCTGACCGTGACGGGCTCGGCCGGCGGCAGCTCCCGGTTCACCGGGGACGCCTGGCGCGACAGGGTGTTCACCACCCGCGCGCTGCAGGGCGACTGCGTCAAGGTGGAGCCCCGCTTCAGCGACCCGGCCAGCGCGTACGCCGTCGACGGTTACCAGGCCGGCACCCGGCCCCTCGCGGCCGCCGACGTCGTGGTGGCCGGGGCCGGCGACATCTGCGGCAGCGCCTGCGCCGACACCGCCGAGCTCCTGACGGGCATCAACCCCGCCGCGGTCTTCACCACCGGCGACAACGCCTACGAGAGCGGCACGCTCAGCGAGTACAACGGCGCCTACAGGCAGACCTGGGGCCCCTTCTTCGGCAAGACCTACCCCACCCCCGGCAATCACGAGTACAAGACCAGCGGCGCGTCCGGCTACTTCGACTACTTCGGCGCCCGCGCCGGCGCCCGCGGCAAGGGCTACTACAGCTGGGACATCGGCGACTGGCACTTCGTCGCGCTCAACAGCAACATCTCGACGAGCGCCGGCTCGGCCCAGGAGCAGTGGCTGCGCCAGGACCTCGCCGCCAACACCAAGCCGTGCACCGCGGCCTACCTGCACCACCCGCTCTTCAACGTCGGCAACCACGGCGCGGCCACCGGCACCCGGCCGCTGTGGAAGGCCCTCTACGATCACAAGGCCGACCTGCTGCTGGCCGGCCACGACCACAACTACCAGCGGTGGGCGTTGCAGGACCCCGACGGCAGGGCCGACCCGAACGGCATCCGGGAGATCCTGGTCGGCACGGGCGGCCGGAGCTTCTACTCGCTCAGCTCCAGCAACCCGGCCAATCTCCAGGCCAAGAACGCCAACACGCACGGCGTGCTCAAGCTGACCCTGTCCAGCACCGGTTACCGGTTCGACTTCGTGCCGATCGCCGGCCGCACGTTCACCGACAGCGGCACCGCCACCTGCCACAGGGCGGGCTCGAACACGCCCGACTTCGCGCTGGGCACCCAGCCCTCCTCGATGAACGTCGTCCCCGGCGCCTCGGCCACCTCCACCGTGCGGGTGGCCAGCCGTGACGGCTTCGCCGGCACCACCCGGCTCGCCGTCTCGGGCCAGCCGTCCGGCGTGACCGCGACGATCTCACCGTCGTCGGTGACGGTCAGCGGCGGCACGAGCGCGGACGCCACGCTCAACGTCTCGGTGGCCGCGGGCACGCCCACCGGCACCCACACCCTGACCGTGACCGGCACCTCCGGCTCCCTCAGCCACACCGCGACCGTCCAGCTCACCGTCGGCGGCGGGGGTGGCACGACCGCCTTCTCCGACGACTTCGAGGCCGAGCGCGGCTGGACCGCCGACCCCGCCGGCAGCGACACCGCCACCAGCGGGCGCTGGGAGCGCGGCGACCCCGAGGAGACCGCCGAGTCGGGCGTCAAGCAGCTCGGCACCACGGTCAGCGGCGTCAACGCGCTGGTCACCGGCAAGCTGGCCGGCTCCGGGCCGGGCGCCGACGACGTCGACGGCGGTGTCACCAGCGTCCGCTCCCCGGCCATCACGCTGCCGGCCGGCGCCTCCACGCTGACCTTCTCCTACAACTTCGCCCACCGGGACAACTCCGGCCCCGACGACTACCTGCGCGTCAAGGTCGTCGGCACCAGCACCGTCACCGTCCTGGAGAAACTCGGCACCGCCTCCACCGACCTGGACGGCGCCTGGAAGGCGGCCACCGCGGACCTGAGCGCCTTCGCCGGGCAGAGCGTCCGCATCCTCGTCGAGGCGGCCGATCTCGGGACGGCGAGCCTCGTCGAGGCCGCCGTCGACGACGTGCGGATCACCTCCTCCGGCGGGGGAGACACCCTGTCGACACCGCCGTGGACGGCTCCGGCACGGCCGCGGACGGGCAGCGGCTCCGGGTGAAGGACACGCTCGACCAGGACAACGGCGTCCTGAACTCCTGGAGCCCGACCTTCTGACCGGCGCCCCGGGGGCGCGGGACGGAGCCGCCGTCCCGTGCCCCCGCTCGGCCCGCCAAGCCCTCCGTCCCAGAGAAGGTGAACCGTGTATCTGTCCACAACCAGGGCCACCGGGACGCCCGCGGCCGCCGGGCGGCTGAGATCCGCCCGCGTGCCCGCCACCGTGGTCGCCCTCGGCATGGTGAGCTTCTTCACCGACATCTCCGCCGAGATGGTCGCGGCGTTCCTGCCCATGTACCTGCTGTACGGCCTCGGCGCCGGTTTCCTGCACCTCGGTCTGCTCGACGGTCTCTACACGGGCGCCAGCGCGCTGCTGCGGCTGGCCGGGGGCCATCTGGCCGACCGGTCCGCGCGGCCGAAGGCGGTGGCCCTGGCCGGTTACGGTCTGTCGGCCGCGAGCAAGCTGCTGTTCCCGATGGTGGGCGGGGCGGTCTCGGCCATCGGCGCGGTGGTCGCCGTGGACCGGGCGGGCAAGGGGCTGCGGGCGGCCCCGCGTGACGCCCTCATCACGGCCGCCACGTCCCCGCACGCGCTGGGCGCGGCCTTCGGCGTCCACCGGGCGCTGGACACGGCGGGTGCGCTGCTCGGCCCCGTGGTGGTGTTCGCGCTGGTGGCCGCCGTCGGTGACGCCTACGACGCGGTCTTCGTCACCAGTTTCTGCCTGGCCATGATCGGCGTGGTGATCCTGGCGTGCTCCGTGCGCGACCGGCGGATCGCCCCGGCCGTCCGCCCGCGGGTCTCCTTGCGGGAGGGCTGGGGGCTGCCGGCGCGGCGCCCGCTGCGCCGGGCGGCGGCCTACGCGACCATGCTGGGGCTGGTCACGGCCGGGGACGCGTTCGTGTTCGTCGGCGTCCAGCGGCAGACCGGGCTGGGCGCGGCCACGCTGCCGCTGCTGCCGCTGGCCACCTCGCTGGTGTTCCTTCTCGCTGCGGTGCCGCTGGGCAGGCTGGCCGACCGGGCCGGCGGCTGGAAGGTGTTCGTGGCCGGCCACGCGCTGCTGGCGGCGGCCTACGCGCTGCTGGCCGCCGAGTGGCAGGGCCCGGTGGCGGCCGCATGCGTGCTGCTGCTGCACGGGCTGTTCTACGCCGCCACCGACGGGGTGCTGATGGCCCATCTCGCGCCCCACCTGCCCGAGCACCTGCGCGCCAGCGGCCTGGCCATCACCCAGACCGGCCAGGCGCTGGCCCGCACGGGCGGCACGATCGGCTTCGGCGCGCTCGCCACGGGCTGGGACCTGCGCGTCTCGTTCGTGGTCTTCGCCGTGCTGCTCGCCGCCGGCCTCCTGCCGGCCTGCGTCTTCCCGCCCGACGGAAAGGAGACCCCGTCGTGAGCGCCCGCCGCCGGATCGTCGCTGGAGTCTGCTCGATCGTGGCGCTGGTCTGCGCGGGCGGCGGCTACGTGGCCTGGGCGATGGCCGGGAACGAACAGCCGCTCACGCGGGCCGCGGCCGAGGCCGGGCCGGGCACCCTCGTGTTCCTGGACCGCGGCCGGACCCTCGCCCAAGTGCCGGTCACGGACGCCGGCGCGGAGCCGGTCCGCCGCGCCCGGACCTGCCTGCGCGCCTACACCTCCGGGGGCACCACGGTGTGCCTGCGGACGGTCGCCGTGCCCGCCGGTTTCGAGGCGGTGTTCCTGCGCGGTGACAAGGAGATCGCCGAGCCGGTCCGCGTCGACGGCACGCCCAGCAGGGCGCGGGTCTCCCCGAGCGGCCGCCTGGCGGCCTGGACGGTCTTCCGCTCCGGCGACTCCTACGACCCGGGCGGGTTCGCCACCACCGCCGGCATCTACGACACGCGGTCCGGGACGCTGCACGGCTCCCTGGAGGACTTCGCCGTCGTCGTCGACGGCGAGCCGTACCGGCGGGAGGACCGCAACTTCTGGGGCGTGACGTTCGCGGCCGACGACCGGACCTTCTACGCGACGATGGGGTCGGGCGGCCGGATCTGGCTGCTCCGCGGCGACCTGGCCACGCGCACGCTCACCGCGGTCGCCGGCGGCGTGGAGTGCCCCTCGCTGTCGCCCGACGGGACGCGGATCGCCTACAAGAGGCGGGCCGGCACGCGCTGGCGGCTGCACGTCATGGACCTGCGGACCGGGCGTGAGACCCCGCTCGCCGAGCGGGCCGAGGTGGACGACCAGGCGGCCTGGGTGGACGGCGCGACCGTGGCCTACGCCCGGCCCGACGGCGAGGGGCGGATCTCTCTGTTCGCCGTGCCGGCCGACGGCACGGGGGCGCCGCGGCTGCTGCGCCGGGACGCCTCCTCGCCGGCGGTGATCCAGTGATGGTCAGTTCCACTCCCAGGCCACGCCGTGGATGCCCGGCTCGGGGTCGAAGAGCGTGTAGGCTGCCGTGCCCGTGCCGCCGATCAACAGCTCCTCCGTCGCGGTCCGCGGGTGCGCGATCGACGGCTGGTAGAAGCCGCGGCACAAGGGGGGGCAGCGCCGCCGGGTCGAAGACCACCTCGATGGTCAGCTCCCGCGTGCCGGGCACCACCCGGTGGGCGGTGTGCGGGTCGAGGTGGCCGGGCGGGAAGGCGAGCGTGTACTCCGTCACCGCGGTCGCGCCCTGCGGGAGGATGCGGTCGAGGATCATCTCGTGGACCTCGAAGCCGGTCTCCGGGTCGCTCCTGACCCGGCCGGGCCGCCATCCCCGGGGCTGCTCGATGGCCGGGCCGGGCACCCCGGCCATGTGGAAGTGGTGGACCATGAGCGCGCGGTGCACGTGGGGGCGCTGCGCTTCCAGCACCACCTGCATGAAGACCGAGCGGATCTGCCGGTGCGCGTCGAGCCGTACCAGCGTGCTGCGCCGCCGCTGGAGCAGGTGGGCCATGCTCTCGGGGGCCGCCTCCACCTGGGCGAGCACCCGCAGCAGCCCCTCCGGCCTGGCCCATGACCGGTCGGGCCGGGTCGGGCGGGGGACGTGGTGCCCGGTCCAGCGTCCCCGGGGCCTGGGCGGTCCGAGCAGGCCGACGAGCGACCCGGCCGGCACGTCCAGCACCTGCTCCAGGGCGCGCAGCGCCCGGATCGACTCGGCCCGTTCGGGCTGCGTGCGGCCGGACTGCCAGTAGCTCAGCGCCGTCCTGCTCACCGAGATCCCCTGCTCGCGCAGGCGGTGCTGGAGGCGGTCGAGGCTCAGGCCGCCCACCTGGATGGCCAGCCTCAACGCGACGCTGAACGGCCCGGCGGCCAGCGCCTCGTCGAGGGACCTGCGCAACTCCTCAGGCGGCTGCTGCTGGTTCACCCCTGCGCTCCCTTCCGTCGAGCACGCCTACAGCCAGCCCCGCCGGGCCGCCGCGGCGGCCAGCTGGAACCTGCTGGTCGTGGCCGTCAGAGCCATCAGCTGCTCCAGCCGGCGGTAGAACGTCCTGCGGCTCATCCCCAGGCTCTGGGCCGCGCGGGCGTCGCTGACCCCCGCGTTGAGCAGGACGAGCAGCCTGCGGTCATCGGCGCGGATCGACGGCCCCGTCCCGGCCGCCAGGTGCAGGGGGACGGCGCTCTTCCAGCAGATCTCGAACAGCCCGGTGAGCGCCTCCAGCAGGCCCCCCGGGTAGACGATCGTCAGCGCCCCGTCCTGGCCGTTCTCCGGCCTGGCGAGCCACGCGAGGTCCTTGTCGAGGATGGTCATGTTCACCGGCAGGTCCGCGGCGACGCGTGCCCGCTCCCCGGCCTCCACGCACGGCGTGACGTTCTCCTCCAGGTAGCCGGGCAGCTCCAGGGACTCCCGCGCGTAGACCACCCGGTAGCTCACCCCCCGGGTGAGCTGCTCGATCTCCGCCCTGTTGACGGCCCCGAACAGGTGCGGCGGCCGGTCGAGCCGCCGGATCCCGTGCCGGACGCCGTTGACGAGCTGCCGGATGCGCAGCTTCACCGCAGGGCCGGTCACCACCTCGACCGGCGAGTCGACGTCGGTCCTGCGGGCGGACCTGCGCTGCGTCTCGAAGGCGTGGCCCACGGCGATGCGCGCCTGCTCGACGTCGGCCTGCCGCCGCCGGACCAGCGCGTCGAGGCCGACCTCCGGCACCACCGCCCGGAAACCGCTGGCGTCGTGCCGGCCCGCCAGGCCCCAGGTGGTGAGCTCCTTCAACGCCGAGCGCGCCTGGTCGGCCCGCAGGTCCAGCGCCTCGGCGAGCGCCGCCTCGGTCGCCTGCTGCATGGAGAGCAACTGTACGTAAACACGGGCGGTTTGGGGGCGTAAGCCGAGAATGACCAGGTGACTATATAAATCATCCGGTTCCACGCGATCACTATAAGTAATCCGGTGGCTGTCCGTCGGCATTTCACGAGGCGAGACTGGCGGCCAGCACCAGGCTGGCCGCGCCGCGGGCGTGACCGCTGTCGTCCCATGGTCTCAGGGTGATCTCCAGTCCGGGCAGGGCCGCGATGACCCCCTCGTCGACCGCGCGGTGGAAGCCGGGCGCGATGTACGGCCAGAGCACGTGGCTCTCCCCGATGACGGTCAGCGCCCGCACGGCCAGTACGTTCACCACGCCCGCCACGGCGCGGCCGAGGATCTCGCCGGCCCCGGCGAGCAGGTCGCGCACGCCCGGGGCGTCCTCGGCGGCCAGGCGGCGCAGCCCCTCCAGCGGTGGCGGCACGTCGACGAGGCCGCGCGCCACGGCCTCGGCGGCGAGCGCGTAGTCCGCGACGTAGGCGTCGACGCAGCCGCGCCGCCCGCACACGCACTTCGGGCCGCCCGGACCGGTGGGCACGTGGCCGAACTCGCCGGCCACCCCGTCGGGGCCGCGATGGACCCGGCGGCCCAGCACGATGCCCATGCCCACGCCGTCGCCGATGGCCAGCACCAGGAAGTCGTCGTGGTCGCGGCCGGTGCCGTAGAGCAGCTCTCCCGTGGTGGAGGCGCGGGTGTCGTTGTCGATCAGCACGGGCACCGGCAGGCGCGCCGCCAGTGGCGGCTGGAGCGGCAGGTCGGTCCAGCCCATGCGCGGCGACAGCCGCACCGTGCCGGTGCCGGGGTCGATGACCCCCGGGACGGCCAGTCCGATGCCGAGCACCCGCGAGCCGGTGTCGGGATCGCGCAGCACGTCCTCGCACGCGGCCGCGAGCTGCCGCACGGGGTCGCCCGTGGGTGAGAACGGCCGGGTGAAGCGGGCCACCTCGCCCCCGTCGAGCCGGGCCAGCACGCCCATCAGGTGGTCGGGGTGGACGCGCAGGCCCAGCGTGTAGGCGGCGTCGGGGACGACCTCCAGCGGCACTTTCGGCCGTCCTCTGCCGCTGACCTGCGGCGGCAGCTCGCGCAGGTAGCCCAGCTCGATCAGGCGGCGGGTGTGCTCGGTCACGGTGGCCGCGCCGAGGCCCAGCCGGGCGGCGATCTGTGACCGATTGAGCGGCTGTGGCCCGAGCATGGCGAGGATCTCCGCCTTGACCAGGTCTTCCCGGTACGGAGGTGGGGGCATGTCGGTCATTCTGCCTCTCTTGACGGCCTGCGCGTCCCGACCCTAAGGTCAGCCACCATAATAAATTCGCCCCCGAAAAATATCACGGGCGGCGTCTAGGAGGGAGCGCAGATGCGCATGCGCAGAAGCGTCCTGCCGGTCCTGTGCCTGGCAGGCATGATGGTCTCCGCCGCGTGCGGCGGCGGAGGCTCCGGCGCGTCGGGCGGCGCCCGCGACACCGGAGGCACCGTCACGCTGGACTGGGAGATGTGGGCCGGCAGTGAGGACGAGAAGGCCCAGCTCGACCATCTCGCCGCGCTCGTCACCCAGAGACACCCCACCATCAAGGTGAATCTCCGCACGGCGCCGTTCAACGACTATTTCACCAAGCTCCAGACCGAGTTCGCGGCCGGCAAGCAGCCGTGCGTGGTGTCCATGCAGAGCCTGCGCCTCAGCGCCTACGCCGACCTGCTGGAGCCGCTCGACGGCAAGGCCGACACCCAGGGCTTCGCCCCCGCCGCGCTGGAGGCGCTCAAGCTGGACGGCAGGCAGCTCGCCCTGCCGTACGACCTGGCCTCGATGCTTCTCTACTACAACAAGGACGCCTTCACGAAGGCGGGCGTGGCCGAGCCGAAGAGCGGTTGGACCGTCGCCGACTTCGAGCAGGCGGCCAAGAAGCTCTCCACCGGGGGCAAGGCCGGGTTCGGCATGTCCTTCGCCGACCTGCACTCGCTGTCGCTCATGCTGTCCTACAACGGGGCCCGGCCGGTCACCCCGGACGTGAAGCTGGGGTTCGACAGCCAACCCATGGTGGACGCGCTCACCTGGTACGCCGGCCTGGCCGCGAGCAAGGCGGCGCTGGTGCCGGCCAGCTCGTCCGACGTGGGCTGGGGCGAGACGCAGTTCGTCAACGGCAACGCCATGATGGCGGTCGACGGGTCGTGGAACATCGGCTCGGCGGTCAAGGACGCCAAGTTCGCGGTCGGCTTCGCGCCGCTGCCCGCCGGGTCCGGCGGCTCCAAGACCTACCTCGCCGCCTCCGGCTTCGGCGTCGCCAAGGGCTGCCCCTACCCGCAGGAGGCCGCCAAGGCCGTCTCGGTGCTGACCGGGCCGGACGCCCAGGCCTACCTGGCCGGGCAGGGCCGCAGCCTCCCCTCGCGCACCGACCAGCAGGCCACCTACGAGGAGTTCCTCGTCAAGCAGGACCCGCGCAACGCCGAGGCGGTGCGCGGCGCGATCGCCTCGCTCAAGGACGGCCTGGCCGGCGGGGTCCCCCTCTTCACCACCAAGAACTGGGACAGCGTCAGCAAGCTCATGGCGCAGTACCTCATCCAGGTCTACACCGGCGACCAGTCGCCCAAGGACGCGCTCGGCACGATCCAGCAGCAGAGCGTCCGAGGCCAGTGAACCCGCGTACGACAGAGCAGTGGAGCGCGCTCGGCTTCGTCACGCCGAGCGTGCTCGGGCTGGGACTGTTCACCCTGTTCCCGGTCGGGATGGCCGTCGTCATGAGCTTCTTCGAGTGGCCCATGCTCGGCACGCGGGAGTTCGTCGGCCTGGAGAACTTCCGCTACCTGCTCGGCGAGGATCCCGACTTCCTGACCGCGCTGCGCAACACCTTCGTCTTCACCGGCCTCTACGTGCCGCTCAACCTCCTGCTCGCGCTCGGCCTGGCGTTCTGGATCAACCGGTCACGCTGGGCGAACCTGTGGCGGGTGCTGTTCTTCGTCCCGGCCATCACCCCGATGGTGGCCAACGCGGTCATCTGGAAGCTGCTCTTCCAGGCCGTGGGCGGGGAGCCGAACCTGCTGGCCGACGGCCGTACCGCGCTGCTGGCCGTGGTCGCGATGAGCGTGTGGCAGGGGTTCGGCTACAACATGATCGTCTTTTCCGCGGCCATCAACGAGATGTCGCCCAGCGTGCTGGAGGCCGCCTCGCTCGACGGGGCGACCGGGCTGCGCAGGCTCGTCAGCGTGCAACTGCCGCTGATCTCGCCGGCGCTGTTCTTCGCGGCGACCATGACGATGATCAACGCGCTGCAGGTGTTCACCCAGCCCTACATCCTCACGGCGGGCGGGCCGGGCAACGTCACCGAGACGCTGGTCATGAACATCTACCAGGCCGGCTTCGAGTCACGCGACCTCGGCCTGGCCGCGGCGGGCGCGTGGCTGCTGTTCGCGGTCATCCTCGGCGTCACGGCCGTGCAGTTCCTGGGCCAGAAACGGTGGGTCCACTATGAGAGCTAGCCGCCTGCTGTCGCACACCCTGCTGGCCGGCGTCGCCCTGGCGTTCCTGTATCCGCTGATCTTCGCCGTCGCCACGGCGCTCAAGCCGCCGGGCGAGACGTTCGGCTCGCCGACCGCGCTGATCGGCTCCGAGCTGCGCTGGCGCAACTTCGCCGACGTCTTCGACTACGTGCCCTTCGAGCGCTACATCGGCAACGGCGTGCTCGTGTCGGGCGCGGGCACCCTCGTCGTGCTGGCCGCCTCGGCGCTGTCGGCCTACGCCTTCACCGCGCTGCGCTGGCGCGGCCGGGACGGCGTCTTCCTCGTCTTCCTGGCCACCATGATGGTGCCGCAGGAGGTGCTGGTCGTGCCGATGTTCCTGCTCATGCAGGGGCTCGGCTGGGTGGACAGCTACCAGGCGCTCATCTTCCCGTGGGCGTTCACCGCCTTCGGCACGTTCCTGCTGCGGCAGTTCTTCAAGAGTGTGCCGGGCGAGCTGCGCGAGGCGGCGCGCCTCGACGGCGCCGGAGAGCTGCGCGTCTTCCTGCGCGTCATGCTGCCGCTCGCCAGGCCCGCCCTGGGCGTGCTCGCGGTGTTCACCTTCATCGGCTACTGGAACAGCTTCCTGTGGCCGCTCATCATGATCAACGATGTGAACGCCAGAGGTACCGTGCCGCTCGGCCTGCAGCTCTTCTTCGGCCAGAACGGCAACCAGTGGCACCTGGTCATGGCCGCCTCCGTCATCTCCGTCCTGCCCACCCTGCTGCTCCTCGTCGCGCTGCAGAAACACCTGGTGAAAGGGATCGCCACGGCCGGGCTGGCCGGGCGCTGAAAGGAATCCATGCTCTTCTTCGATCGCCGGACCGGTCCCGACCTCGGCGCGGACGCGCCGGACTACCCCGACAGACCGGTGCCCGACTGGTACCGGGACGCCAAGTTCGGCGTGTTCGTCCACTGGGGGCTGTACTCGGTCGCCGGATGGGCGCCGCCGCGCGGGCCGGGCCAGGACGTGCCCGCGGAGCTCGAGTACAGCCACCACCAGTACGCCGAGTGGTACGCCAACACCCTGCGCATCCCCGGCTCGCCGACCAGCGCCCACCACGAGAGCGCCTTCGGCGTCGGCACCTCCTACGAGGACCTGGCCGACGGCTGGGCGGCCGACAGGTACGACCCCGACGGCTGGATGCGGCTCTTCGCCGCGTGCGGGGCGCGCTACGTGGTGCCGACGGCCAAGCACCACGACGGCTTCTGCCTGTGGGACACCGCCACCACCGGCTTCTCCAGCGTCCACCGGGGACCCCGCCGCGACGTCGTCGCCGACCTGGCGGGCGCCGCCCGGTCGGCAGGACTGCGCTTCGGGCTCTACTACTCCGGCGCGCTCGACTGGCACGTGTCGCACTTCCCGCCCATCCGGTCGCTGACCGACCTGTTCACCTACCGGCGCAACGACCCGGCCTTCGCCCGCTACTGCTTCGACCAGGTGCGGGAGCTGGTCGAACGGCACCGGCCCGACGTGCTGTGGAACGACATCGACTGGCCGGACTCCGCCAAGGCCGCCGGGCCGCACAGCCTGGCCGCGCTGTTCGAGCACTACTACGAGCGCGTCCCCGAGGGGGTGGTCAACGACCGGTGGGGCGTGCCGCACCGGGGCTTCCGCACCCGCGAGTACCGCACCGAGACCACCGCGCCCGAGTGGACGTGGGAGGCGACGCGCGGTCTCGGCGCCTCGTTCGGCTACAACCGCGCGGAGGACGACACCCACCTCATCGGCGCCACCGAACTGGTCCACCTCCTCGTCGACACCGTCGCCAAGAACGGCAACCTGCTGCTCAACATCAGCCCGCGCGGCGACGGCTCCCTGCCCGGTGCGCAGGTCGACCGGCTGCGCGACCTCGGCCGCTGGCTGGCCGCCCACCCGCACGCCGTCTACGGCACCCGCCCCTGGCACCGCCACGCCGAGCCGGTGGGCGCGCCACTGCGCTACACGGTCCGCCCCGACGGGACGCTCAACGTGATCGCGTTCGACCCGGCGCACGGCTGCTTCCGCCTGCCCGCCGACCTGCTCGACCACCCGGGCGCCCGCTGGGGCGAGGAACCGGCGCGGATCGACCGGGACGGCACCGTCACCGTCCCGCCGGCGCTGCGCCACCTGCCCGCCGCCGTCCTGACCCTGCCGCCGTCCTCGGTCTTCCGGCCGTGACCGCCGCCCGTCCGCTGCTCCGGCCCGGACGAGATCCACGGAGCACCACCGGTGAAGGGGCTGGGGCGGAACCTATGTCCTCACCCGGCTGGCCCGGGCCTCCAGGTAGCGTCGCTCGGCGATGCTGGCGGTGGACTTCGCGGCACGCCGGTAGTGCTCGTACGCCCCGGCCGTGTCGCCGGTCCTCTCCAGCAGATGCGCCCGTACGGACAGCAGCCGGTGATGCCCGGCCATCCGCTCGTCACCGTCCAGTGTGGACAGCAGGGCCAGCCCGGCCGGCGGGCCCTCGGTCTCGGCGAGCGCGATCGCCCGGTTGAGGGTGACCATCGGGTTGGGCGCGATCCGTTCCAGGATCAGGTAGAGCGCGTGCACCTGCGGCCAGTCGGTCGCCGCGGCCGTGGCCGCGGCGGCGTGCGTGGCGGCGATGGCGGCCTGCAGCTGGTAGGGCCCCAGCGCCGGGCCGGCCAGTGACGCCTTGACCAGCTCGATGCCCTCTTCGATCAGCCCGCGGTCCCATCTCGCACGGTCCTGCTCGTCCAGCGGCACCAGGTCGCCGGCCGCCGTCGTGCGTGCCTCCCGGCGGGCGTCGGTCAGCAGCATCAGCGCGAGCAGCCCGGTCACCTCGCCGTCCTCGGGCAGCTGCGCGTGCACCATCCTGGCCAGCCGGATCGCCTCGTGCGCGAGGTCGGCGCGGTGCAGCTCGCTGCCCGAGGAGGCGGTGTAACCCTCGTTGAAGATCAGGTAGAGCACGTGCAGGACGACCCGTAGCCGCTCCTCGCGGTCCGGGCCGTCCGGCAGGCCGAACGAGCTGCCGGCGGCCTTGATGCGCTGCTTGGCCCGGCTGATCCTGGCCGCCATCGTGGCCTCCGGCACCAGGAACGCGCGGGCGATCTCGGCCGTGGTCAGGCCGCCGACCGCCCGCAGCGTCAGGGCTGTCTGGGAGGCCGCGGTCAGCGTCGGATGGCAGCACAGGAACAGCAGGACGAGCGTGTCGTCGGTGTCCGGTACGTCCTCGGGCACCACCTCGGCGGCCGTCGCCGACTCCCGCTCGCGGCGCGCGTGGTCACTGCGCATCTGGTCGATGAGCCGACGGGACGCGACAGCCACCAGCCAGCCGCGCGGGCTGTCCGGCACTCCCTCGGCCGGCCACTGCAGGGCGGCGGCGAGGACGGCCTCCTGCACGGCGTCCTCGCACCCTTCGAACTGGCCGTGCCGGCGTATCAACGCGCCGAGGACCTGCGGCGTGAGCTCACGCAGCAGGTCCTCGATGACTGGTGCTGTCATGCCTCCAATTGTCCGTCAGCGAACATCACCTGTCGCACCTCGACCCCCAGACCCTCGATCGCGGTGTCCGGGATCTGCGATGCCAGCTCGATCGCCCGCTCCTTGTTCTCGCAGTCGATCAGGTAGAAGCCGCCCAGATACTCCTTCGACTCCAGGAAGGGCCCGTCGGTCACCACCGGCTGGCCGTTGCGCACGGACACCACGGCGGCCTGTGACGGGTCGACCAGTGCCTGGGTGGTGATCAGCTCGCCGGACTTCTTCAGCGCCTCGATGAACTTGCCGTGGCCGTCGCCGATCGCCGCCTTCTCCTGGTCGGTCAGCGCGTCTATCACGGCCGGGTTGATGTGCATGCTGATCAGGAACTTCATCTCGTACTCCTCGTGGTCCGCGAGCCCCGGCTGGGCCCTTCGAGTGGTTGGTCGGAGCCGCCGCCGCCGTCTTGACATCCCCCGCCACAAATTTCGCATGAGTTTTTCCCCCATCGCCCCGCCCGGACCGGGAGGCCGTCATATCTGCTGACGCCCACCGTGGCAGACGCGTGAGATTTCCTCCGTACCGATGTCAAGAACCTCTCGGCCGCTCCGACCAACCGGCGAAACGTCGAGAGAACAAGGAGTCCCGGATATGCGAGTCAACCGGGCATGGCTGGGACTGGGCGTCCTGGCGCTGCCGACATTGCTCGTCGCGATAGACACGACGGCGTTGCTCCTCGCGCTCCCACAGCTGAGCGCCGACATGGGCGCCACCAACGTCGAGCAGCTGTGGATCAGCGACAGCTACGGGTTCATGGTGGCCGGCATGGTCATCACGATGGGTACGCTCGGTGACCGGATCGGCCGCCGGCGGCTGCTGATGATCGGCGCGGCGGCATTCGCGGTGCTGTCGGTCGTGGCCGCCTTCGCGGTCAGCCCGCTGATGCTGATCGTCGTGCGTGCGCTGCTGGGCGTCGCCGGCGCGACCCTGGCGCCGTCCACACTTTCCTTGATCACGAACATGTTCCGCGATGAACGGCAGCGCGGGCAGGCCATCGCGATCTGGGCGACCTGCCAGTTCACCGGCGGCGCGCTCGGACCCGTCCTCGCCGGGTTCCTGCTCCAGCACTTCTGGTGGGGGTCGGTGTTCCTGGTCGCCGTGCCGGCGATGGGGGTGCTGCTGCTCGCCGGGCCGGTCCTGCTGCCGGAGTTCCGCAGCGACCAGGCCGGCCGGCTGGACCTGGCCAGCGTCGGGCTGTCGCTCGTGGCGGTGCTTTCGACGGTCTACGGCATCAAGCAGCTGACCGTCGAGAGCGTGCCGGCCGTGCCGGCGGTGGCCCTCGTCGTCGGCGCGGCCATGGGACTGCTGTTCGTCCGCCGGCAGCTGCGGCTGGAGACGCCGCTGCTGGACCTGAGGCTGCTCCGCAACCGCCCGTTCACGGCCGTACTCGTCGCGCTGGTCTTCGCCGGCATCGCCATGGCCGGTACGGGCCTGCTGGTGACCCAGTACCTGCAGGGCGTGCTGGGCTTCTCGCCGCTCATGTCGGCGGTGCTGTTCGCACCCATGGGCCTGGGCGTGGCGGTCGGCACCATGGCCGCGCCGGCGCTCGCTCGGCGGATGAAGCAGACGACCGCGATCGCCGGGGGACTGGTGGGGTCGGCGCTGGGCAGCCTGCTGCTGGTCGGCGTCGGCGGTGCGGGCGCCCTGCCGCTGGTGATGATCGGCATCGCCGTACTGGCGCTGGGCACCGGCCCGCTGTTCGCGCTGGGCACCGGGCTGGTCGTCGGGTCCGTACCGCCGGAGCGCGCCGGCTCGGCGGCGTCGATGTCGGAGACCGGCAACTACTTCGGCGGTTCGCTCGGCTTCGCGCTGCTGGGTGTGGTGGCCGCGGTGGTCTACCGCAGCCGGATGGACGGCACGTCCGACTCGCTGGCCGGCGCGGTCGCCGCCGGCCGGCACCTCCCCGCCGGCCAGGGCGCGGAACTGCTGCACGCCGCGCGGGAGGCGTTCACCGCCGGCCTGCACGTCACCGGTGTCGTCGCCGCGGTTATCTTCGCCGGGCTGGCCGCGCTGATCCTCACCATGCGCCCGGCAGCCCGGACCACCCCGGCCGCGCTCCCCGACTACGAGGCGACCCGCTCGTAGAACCCCGCCGGGGCCGGCCGTCCGAATGCGCTTGTCCGCCATGGCGGCACGGAACTACCTTGCCGCTGTGGATCTCTTCTCACGCTCTTGGACGGCGTTGCGCACGGCGGTCGCCGGACTCCCGGACGAGGACTTCACGCGGCCGTCCGGCTGTGCCGGCTGGCTCGTGCGGGACCTGGTGTGCCATCTGGTCATCGACGCTCAGGACGTCCTGATCACCCTCGTGACCCCCGCCGCAACGGAACCGACCCGCGACGCGGTGACCTACTGGGAGGTCACCGGAACGCCGCCGACCGGCGACGACCCGCTCGACGCGCTGACCGTACGGCTGGCCGCCGCCTACGAGGAGCCTCGGCTGCTCAAGTTCCACCTCGACGACGTCGGCTCCGCCGCCGGCCGCGCCGCCGAACTCGCCGACCCGGACCTCCGGGTCGGCACCCGCGGCGAGGTCCTCACCGCGGGCGACTACCTGTCCGCGTACGTCCTGGAGTGGACGCTGCACCACCTCGACCTGGTCGCGCACCTCCCGGACGCGGCGGGACCACCCGCGGAGGGGCTCGCCCGGTCCCGCGAGATGCTGGAGAAGATCGCCGGGACGGCGTTCCCCGCGTCGTTCTCCGACCAGGACGCGCTGCTGGTCGGCACCGGACGGCGTGCCCCGACCGGCGCGGAGCGGGTCGAGCTGGGCGAGCTGGCCGCGGAACTCCCGCTCGTCCTCGGATGATCGTCCGGCTGAACGGGACCTTCGGCGCGGGCCGGACGGCGGCGGCGCGGGACCGGTCACCCGGCTTCCCGATGGGCTGGTCGTCGACCGGTGCCCGTTCAACGCC
>NZ_JBSFPS010000155.1:0-23163 GCF_053588315.1 Streptosporangium sp. NPDC003464
TAACAGGCATGTTTCAGGGGCTCCTTTACCAGGCCATCCACTGGACCTTGGCGGTGTCGGCCGCCGTGGTCAGGGCGACGCCGATGACGGCGCGGCCGAGAATGATCGCGCCGGTTGCGCCGATGCCGGTGAAGACGGCGTAGGCCGTACCGACGGGTAGGGTCTCCATGGAGTGCGGCCGGAATAGGGCAGAAAGACACCGCGCTGGGGTGCTGACGGACAGAACCACCGCACTGTCGGGTATGCGGCCCAGGGCCACCGCCGGCCCGCCGCCTCCGGTCAGGCATCTGGGCTGGGTCGTTGTCTGCCTCCTCTCGGATCAGGCGGCCCGTCCCCTCCGGCATCACCTTCACGCGCCACCCGTCCGGCCATGAATGAGGCTTCGCGGGGTTGGCCACCATAGCCCCGCCGGACCCGGCGCCCCCGGTGAAGGTCAGCCTTGCTGGAGACGGTCTCGGTGACATGGCCGCCGGTCCCGAAAAGGCGTGACCGGCCGCCGCGATGTACCGATGCATCTTGATGAACTGGCGAGCCCAGCCCCTCTAGACCTAGAGGGGCTGGGCTCTGGACCTAGAGGGCACCCTAGAGGTCCATCGGCCGTCTGAGCTGGGATCTAGGGCCTAGAGGACAGTGGCCAACGTTGTCCAGTCCCATGAGATGCCTGGCGGTTCTGTCGCACGCCCTAAGCGACAGGCGATCTCAGCGGTGACGTGGGCGTTCGAAGCCGGCTAGCATTCGGGGCCGGCTAGGGCGAATACTTGCCGCAGGCTGAGACCTGAGGTCACAGCGCCCCGGGGGGCCCAGGCAGGACGATCTGGAAGAAGCCCTGCGCTCTGTACGTAGCGATCTTCCTGGCCTTCCCGGTCCTGACGTTCACCGCGTAGGCGGTCATGGTCCGATACGGTGGGTCGATCACCGCGGGCTCGCCGTCCGGCACCTTGGACGCCGGCCTGCACTGCACGGACATGGTAAGAGCCGTGACCTCCTCGGCACTGAGCCAGGTGCGCAGCGAGATCTGGGAGACGTCCGGGGACAGGCCGCTGAAAGCCGTCGCCTTCCGCCGCTTGCCGGTGAGCGTGTCCATGAGGGCGAGGTCGCCATAACGGCATGGCTTCTCGGCGGTGCTGAGGTCCTCGATCACCGCGACGGTCTTCCCGTCGGGAGCGAGCGGGCTGAAGTGGTAGTGCTTCGGCAGGATGACCGATGTGGAGTTGCCCGCCGAGGAGGACGGCCACAGGTTCGAAATCGTTCGCAGCTGCGAATTGGGCGAGTATTCCGCGAGTGTGATGGTGGCGCCGTCCTGGGACAGGCCGATGGGGACCCAGCGGTTCGGCAACTGGCGGACGACCCTGTCACGCATGTCGATGAGCAGCGCGGGGTCCTTGAAGTCCGGGACCTTGCTGAAGGCCACGAACCGGCCGTCGTCCGACAGCATCAGGCGCGAGATGCTGCCCAGCCAGCCCTGCGGCACCTTGTCGGCTGCCGTTGTCTTCTGGCCCGAGGCCAGGTCGCGGACCTGGAAGGTCCCTTCCTTGGCGCTGTAGTAGGCGATCTTCCGGCCGTCCCGACTGATCGCCAGTGGGCTGTCCCGCAGTCCGCTACGCCCGGGACTGAGGCTGGGCAGCGCCTCGGTGACGTAGTAGGCCTTCCCGTTCCGCGTGACCACCCGCCAGCCTCCGTCCCGGCAGTCCTTCGGCGCCTTCCCCTTGTCCGGCTTGCAAAAGGTCTTGTACGCGTGGCTCAGCGGCCCCACCCCGCGTGCCGGCAGGTCGCCTCGGGAAGCGGCCTCCTGCGGCCCGTCCGGCAGCAGCCGGACGGTGGCCGTCAAGCCGAAAGCGATGACCACGACCATGCCCGCCGCGAGGAGCGAGAGCACGGTACGCCGCCTGCGGTCATGCGTCGCAATTGTGCGTTCGGCCAGGTCCACCTGTGGAGATTCGTCGGCCAGGTCGACGAGCGCGTTTCTCAGCCAGGTCATCGGTAGGCCTCCTCGGTTTCCATGCCGGCGAGCTTCGGCGCCAGCTCGGGTGCCAGTTCGCGTAAACGGGCCAGCGCGTAGTGGGCCTGGCTCTTCACCGTGCCGATCGAGCAGTTCAGCAGCTCAGCTGTCTCACGTTCGGTCCGGTCCTCGTAGTAGCGCAGCACGATCACCGCCCGCTGCCGGGGCGGCAGCCGCATGAGAGCCCGGCGCATGACGAGCCGCACGATGGTGGACTCCTCGCTCGAGTACGGCCGGTCGGGCGGGTCCGCGGTCGGGAGCTCGGTCCTGACCCGGCGCCGCCGCCACGAGATGTACTGATTCAGCAGCGCTTTGCGCGCGTACGCCTCGGGGCGTTCGACGCGCGACAGCCTCGACCAGCGTCCGAGCACCTTGAGCAGGACGCTCTGCAGCAGGTCCTCGGCCTGGTGGGCGTCTCCCGTGAGCAAGTACGCGGTGCGCATCAGCGCCTGCTGATGGCCGGCGACGAACTCGCGGAAGCTGTCATTGCGGTCCAAGACGACTCCTCTCGACCGTTACCGACTCCGGTGACCTGTCGAAAGGTTCGGTCCGCCCGAGCTGAAATTTCCGGTTACGTCCTTGCACCCCGTCGGCAGCACCGCCGGCACAGCCCGATACCGCTGCTCGACAACGGACATGTCAACCAGGGCCGATCCCGGCTTCCGGACGCGCGGCGCCCGCGAAAGACGCACGGAAGATCGGCCGACAACGGCACCCGTCAAACATGTCCCTGGGACAGAGGTGTCAAGCATCTCCCGGGACAGCACAGAGCATCAGCCGAAGTGGGACACAGTTGGTCAACGTGGCGGATGAGACCTTTCTCTACGTCTTCAGGCGGCCCGCCCCTGACGGGCCGTTAGCGTTCACGGGCCGGGCCGCGGCTCTCCGGCCGGTCCCGGCGTCCTCCTCCCGGACGTGGCCCCAGCCCCGAAGTGAGCTGATCAGTGCGGGTCCCCGAAGTTCCAAGAAGACCGTGTTCCCGGAAGCGGAGACGCTACCGACTTCCGGGAACACCTGGGATTCCGACGTGAAATCCCAGCTCAGCTCTTCCGAGAACAGGACCTCACCGCTACATGGCGGCTGAGATCACGTTCGGGAGAAGAACGCTGGGAGGCCCGCCCAGCCGCAGATCATCTTGTCCGTTCACAGCCTCCACGATCACGCCGATCCCCTGTGGCGATCGCAGCGCGCGTCAGGAGACCGGCTTGATCACCCGGTCCAGGCTCCGGCCCGAGACCGCCACCGCCAGTGTCGTCAGCGCGAGAACACCCGCGCCGCCCGCCAGCGAGAGCCCGGCCGTCGAGTGCTGGATGACCAGGCCCGCCAGCATGGCGCCGAAGGAGACACCGAGGTTGGCGGCCGTGGTCACCCAGGCGTTGGCCTCCAGGCGGGCTGTCTCCGGTGCCAGCTCGTCTGCGGCCAGCCAGGCCACGACCAGCGCGGGAGCGCTGGCCAGGCCCAAGGCAGCCAGCACCACACCGAGCGCGGGCAGGGAGGGCACGAAGGAGGCGACCGCGACGCTGGTGGTCAGCACGGTCAAGAGCAGGGCCAAGATGACCGAGGTGCGGCGGCCGTGCTTGACCCGTCCCCACACCAGCCCGCCGATCGCGCTGCCCACCGCCATCGCCGCCAGCAGGTAACCCACGGCGGCGGGCTGGCCCGCGACCTCGGCCTTGGCGGCCACGGCCACCTCGACCGGCCCGCAGCCCAGACCGACGGCGAACTCAACCGCGACCAGGACACGGAAGCCACGCCCACGCAGTGGTCCGGCCCAGTGCGAATCTCGCTTGACGGTAACGGGCTTGGGGACCGCCGACGAGGTGACCAGGGTCCCGGTGCCCACGACCATCAACCCTGCGCAGAGGACCAGAGCGGTGTCGGGCGTGGCCCACAGCACGATCGCGCCTACCAGCAGCGGCCCGGCGGCGAAGAGGACCTCTTCGACCACCGCGTCGAGGCTGTAGGCGCGCTGCCGGTCGGCCGGGTCCGGCAGCAGCTGCGCCCAGATCGCGCGCATGGTGGAACCGAGTGGCGGAGCCGTGAGTCCCGCGACGGCCGCGGCGGGCACGTGCAGCCCGTCGAAACAGCAGGCCAGCAGGAGCGCCGCAGCGTAGCCCGCGGCGAGCAGCGGCAGCATGCGCCTGACTCCCAGGCGGTCGACGAGACGGGCCTTGACCGGCGCGGCGACGCTCGCCACGCCGAACACCCCGAGGGCCAGGCCCGCTACAGCGAAGGAGCCAGTGGCCTGCTCGGTGGCGAGCAGCAGGGCAAGGCCGATGGTGGAAAAGGACAGGCGGCCGACACTGGCCGCGACGAAAGCGTGCAGAACGGCACGATTGTTGAACATGGAAGCTCCACAGAAAGCCCGACCGGCGGCCGGTCGGGAGATGAGTCAGGACACCGAGAGCGGTGGCACCGACTAATCCGGGAGCTTGCACATAGGAGAAACATAACTGTCCGCAGACGTGGCAGGGAGTGCCGTCACCGGATCGGAACAAAGATCGACTCTCTGGCGTCCATGGTGCCGCGGTCCTCAGGGTGGCGCACCCTCACCGGGGCGGACGCGCCGGCGGGCGGGGCGGTGGCCTCACCGGAGAACGGGCACCCGGTCGCCCGATGCTGAACACGCCGCCCAGCGCTGCCGCGCCGCCGGGCTGCGGCTCTCCGGCCGGTCCTGACCCGCGACGCTCTGGCCCTCCCGGGCGATTGCCGAAGAACAGATCCGGTCCGTCGACGAGGAGCAGGAGCAGGCCGAGAGGCAGCCCGACGCCGTTGCCGAAAGCATCCGGCGCGGGTTCCGTCGCGAGGGTGACGCCGAATTGTTCTTATAGGGGTCAAGCGGGCGCCGCACGCGGTGCTGCCCGAGTAGCCTGCCTTCCAGGGGCGGCCCGGCCCCGGGGCGGTGTGGCTGCGCGCCACCCGGGCGCTGTGAGTCGGCCTGGGCCACCGGCCGGGTGGTCGTCCCAGGGGAAGTGGGAGAGGACATGCGTTTTCTGGAGCGGGAACGCGCCACTGTGGCGAAGCTGCTGCCGGGGCTGGACGAGAGCCTGCGGGCGATACCCCTCATGGAGCTGGAGGGCCCGAGCAGCCCCGGCCTCGGGCTCTTCCGTGACAGCGGCGGCCCCGGGCTGCTGGTGCCGACCGCCTACCAGGGGCGGGGAGCCACCGCCCTGGACGCCCTGCGGGTGCAGCGCGCGCTGGGCGGCAGGGCACCGTCGCTGGCCGTGGCCACCACCCTGCATCACTTCTCGATGGCTACCCTGGCCGGCCTGATCCCCGACGAGGGCCTGAAGTGGATGATTGTCGAGGGGGTGGCCTCCGCCAACTACCTCGTGGCGTTCGGCTTCGCCGAGGAGCGCCCCGGCGCGGGAGTTCTCTCCCCCTCCATGACCGCCACGGAGGGGCCCGACGGGGTGCGGATCAGCGGGGTGACGCGCCCGCCCAGTCTGGCCGGGTCGATGGACCTGCTCATCGCCGGTGTCATGGTTCCCCGCTCGGACGGCCCCGGCGAGGAACCGGCACTGGCGCTGGTGCCCACGGAGAGCGAGGGCGTGAGCGTCGGCGGGGCGGGGGCGGACAGCGAACAGGTCACCCTCGATGACGTACTGGTGGCGCCGGAGATGGTGGTGCGCACCTCGGCCCTCGACGGGCAACTGGACGTACTGCTGACCGCGGGCTTCTCCTGGTACCAGCTGCTGATGACCGGCAGCCATCTCGGGGCCGCCGGCGCACTGGTCGAGCGGGTGCTGCTCGACAGCCGGGTGCCCGAGTCCGAGCGGGTCCAGCTGCTGGTGGAGACCGAGGGCGCGATGTCGGCCGCGGAGGGCCTCGCCCGCCGGATCGACGACGGCGGCCCGGACGAGTCGACGCTCGCCGACTCGCTCTACGTCCGGTACTGCGTGCAGGACGCCCTCTCCCGGGTGGTCCCGCGCGCGGTCGAACTGCTCGGCCACCTCGACTCCACGGCCTCCGACGAGGTCGGCCACCTCGCCACCTGCGCCAACGGGCTGGCCCTGCAGCCGCCGGCACGGACCCGGATGACCGCTCCGCTGGCGGCGTACCTGGTCGACGGGCCGCTCACCATCGCCTGATCCCGGGCGTCCTCGCCCCGGACCACGAGCCGCCGTCCTCCTCCCCGGAGCAAGGGCTGGTAGGCCCCGGCACGCTCCGATCGCCCGGGCCGGGCGGAGCCACGTACGCCCGGCCCACCGGACGCAGCGGCCACACGGTGAAGTCGCCGCGCTGCTGGTTGAGGTGATACTGCCTGGACCACGGGGTGGACTGGTCGAGCCCGAGCTGCGGACCCAGCACTCGGCATCCTTGGCGCGCTTCTAGTCGGTGGTGGGCCGACCGGCCGAGCCGGGGCTGCCGGCACAGCAGGTCCGTTGGATTTTCGGCCAGGACTACGGGCGCCCCCACCTCGGCGGACCATGCCCTCATCGCAATCATGCGCGAGGCCGTAAGGGCGTCCGATCGAATGAAGCGCTCTTCTTCCGGCACCCGCTGGGCGGATGAGGTTGTCGGTACGCGCAGGGTTGACGCGCTCCGGTTGGCACGTATCTTTCATTCAGGAAAGTTTCCTAAGAATTCACTCTGTTGCAGATCCCCGAAGCAAGGCGCGGATCGGGGCGTACAGAACGTGAAACGGCCATCCGTCACCAGTACTAGGAGAGGGTATGAGAAGAACCCTGCGCGTCCTCGCCGCGACCGTGCTCGCGGCGGGAGTCGTTACCGTCGGGTCGAGTGTGCTGAGCTCGGCGTCGGCAGGAGTCAATGACTGTGACTACACCTTCGGTCAGAACTCGTTCTCCGCCCGATGCGCGACGAACGGTCCCGCCTACGAGTTTCGCGCGTGGGTCCAGTGCATCAACGGCCGCAGGGACGGCGGCTGGGTGACGACCAACAGCGGCCAGTGGAGCATAGCGAGCTGCGGACCATGGTGGATCGATCGCCTGAGCTACGGCGTGGACGTGCGCCCGCTCTCCTGACGCGGGTACGGCGGTACCGCCGCGAGGGGCGGTACCGCCGGGGCGTGGCCGGCTGCGGTGCTTCCGGCGAGGAGCTCCTGTCAAAGAGGAGCTCCTGTCAAATGAGGTGTGATCGCGTCTGCACCGTTCATGGGCGCCGCCCAGCTGGGGGGCCGTCCATGGGCGCCGCCCACCTGGGGAAGGTTCTCACCGCACCGGCGCTGAAAGAGAGCCGCCTCATTCCGTTGGACGCTCTAACGACCTCGTGCGTGATTGCGATGAGGGCATGGTCCGCTGAGGTGACACTTCATCGATCACGCTTTCTGTTCCCCGGACCGGGCGGAAGCGGCCGGATGATCAGCTCTCTGCTGGCCGGACAGAAGCGCGGCCACGGCCCGGACTGTGCCGGGCAGCTGATCGCGACGGCCGTGGTGGCGTGCCAGAGCCCCCAGTTCAGCAGCCGCCCTCGGAGGTCGGTGAGGACCGGCGCTAACGGCTGTCCCCAGGTTCCTCAAACCCGGGCTGTCCCGGTGCGGTCCGTGTCCGCCGCATTCCGGTGCCGCCCCTTGCCACGCAGTCCCGTCAGGCTTTTCCCTTGGCCGGCCACGGCGCCGAAACGCGCGAACGCAGGATCCGACTCGGGGAGCCGAAGGCGGCCCCGCCGGGTTGCGGAACTCCAGCGTAAACAGAGTTCATTTTTGAGATAGAACATTTATGTTCACAAGTTGCTAGACTCCCGGCATGCAGATTCCGACAGACAGAGAGATTCGCCGGTTGCACGCGAGACATGCGCCCACGCAGGAAGCGTTCGATCTTGTTTACGGCCACTGTGAGATCGTATGCGGAATCGCAGAACAACTTCTCGACCGCGCTGGCCTTGACCTCGATGCGGACCTGGTACGAGCCGGCAGTCTGCTTCATGACATTGGGGTCTATCGACTGTATGACCATGACGGAAAACTCGATCACGCGCGCTACCTGCGCCACGGGATACTCGGCTACGAACTCCTCCTGGAGGAAGGCTTCCCGGAAATGATCTGCCGCTTTTGCTCTTGTCATACGGGTATGGGCATTAGCCGTAACGACGTGCAGAAACAGGGTCTCCCGCTACCGCCGGCCGACTATGTGGCAGAATCAGGCGAGGAAAAACTCGTAATGTACGCGGACAAGTTTCACAGCAAAACCAGCCCCCCAACTTTTGTTTCCGCCGCGTCCTACGCTACTCAGATCCGCCGTTTCGGCGAAGACAAGGCCCTGGTCTTCGAGTCAATGTGCGAAAGCTTTGGGGCTCCCGATCTCGCACCGTTCATCACTGCACACGGATACGCCGTTGTGTAACAGGAGTTTCCTCGGTCTCGATATGCATGGACCCTGGCCTGGCTGATGAAAGAGACCCGGTGACCTACAGCGGGAGCGCCGCGCACATGGCGGTTTTATTGTCGAGATGGAGCCGCCGCGAGCCCGATACGGCTCAACTGCCGCGGCCGAGCCGTAACCGACCCAAAGAACGCCGGCGCTGTCGCTCGCGCTGAAGTGCTTTCAGCGGCTGGGCCGCTCCGCCAAGGCCCGTGAGGTGCCGCTCGCGGTGGTGAAGTACGCCCGGCGCTGCCTGGAACCGGCGCTGCCTGGAGCTGGGCGAGGATGTCATGCCGGTGTATGCCTCGCCGCGTACGGCTGAGTCGCATCGGGTGTTGGTGCGGCGCCGCGAGGTGATGGGCTACGCGCCGGCCAAGGCGCGCAGGATCGCGGCCAAGGCGATGACCCGGGCGGCGTGGGTGAAGAACCATCCGCCGGACCTGATCAACGCCGCGTTGGAGTGGCTGGCCCAAGCCCGGTTGGAGCCGCCGACGTTCTCCACGAAGGCGACCTCAGCCGATCGCAGCGTGCTGGAGCACGCTCTGACCTACTGGAGCAAGACCCGCGACTTCATCCCCGCCCGCGCTGCTGATGGTCGTCTGCTGGAGCTTGCGTTCGCCTCGGCCAACTGGCTGCGCGCCATCCGTGACCGCAAGCAGCCGGGCACATCGAGGGCATCGGGGCTGGGGACCGCCTCGGAGTCGATCAGCGGCGTGTCGTAGATCGACTTTGAAGGGCTCTAGACGAGATTCGCCTCGTAGGCGGCGATGACCAGATGGACCCTGGTACGGGCGTCGAGCTTCAGCAGCAGGCTGCTGACGTGCGTCTTGACCGTGCTCAGCGTGACGTACAGGGTCTGCGCGATCTCCGCGTTGGACAGGCCGCGCGCCACCAGGACCAGCACTTCCCGCTCGCGTTCGGTGATGTCCAGGCGACGGACCGGTGGGCTCACGTAACGCTCGATCAGCCGCCGCGTGACACTAGGTCCGAGTAGAGAGTCGCCGGACGCGACGGCCTGCACACTCCTGATCAGCTCGGTCGGCGGGGTGTCCTTGAGCAGGAAGCCCGCGGCGCCGGCCTGGAGCGCTCCGTAGACGTACTCGTCCAGGTCGAAGGTGGTCACGATGAGCACGCGGGCCTGCGGGTTCGCGGCACAGATGCGGCGCGTGGCCTCGATGCCATCCATCTCGGGCATCCGCACGTCCATCAGCACCAGCTCGGGTGGTTCGCTCGCGGCGACGGCCACTGCCTGCGCGCCCGTCGCGGCCTCGCCGTACACCCGGAATCCCGGCACGCTGTCGATCAGCCGGCGGAAGCTCGCCCTGATGAGTGGCTGGTCGTCGGCCACCAGCACCTTGATCACAGCGGCAACCTCGCCATCACCCGGAAACCACGCACCGGGCGGACGCCCGCCTCGAACTCGCCGCCGAAGACGCGCACGCGCTCGTGCAGCCCCTTCAACCCGTGGCCGTAGGGCCGCTCCCGCGCGTTCCTGCCGTCGTCGGTGATCTCCACGACCAGCTCCTCTTCCTGCCGTTCGATCATCACCGTGGCCCGCTGGGCCCCGGCGTGCTTGAGCACGTTGGTCAGCGCTTCCTGCACGATCCGGTAGACCGTGAGCTCCATCTCCCCCCGGACCTCGCCGTCGAGCCGCAGCTCCACCTCCAGGCCCGCGGCCCTGGTCCTGGCCAGGAGGTCGTCGAGGTCGTCGAGCCCGGGAGCGGGGACCAGGTCTGCCGGGGTGTCCTCGCGCAGCACGCCGAGCAGGCGCCTGGTCTCGCGCAGCGCCGACCTGCTGGTCTCTTCGATCGAGCCCAGCGCGCGGCTCATCTCCTCGACGCCGCCGATGTGCCGTTCGATGCCGGCTTGCACGGCGATCGTGCTGAGGCTGTGACCGATGACGTCATGCAGTTCGCGGGCGATGCGCAGACGTTCCCTCGCCGCCTCGGCACGGGCCCGCTCTTCTGCCTTGGCGGCCAGTTGCTCGGTGTAGAGCCTGCGCTGCCGTACCGCGGTGCCGGTGGACCAGGCCGCCACCACGATCGCCAGCACCAGCCCGAGCTGGTCGATGATCTGGCCCCGCAGCGGGAACTCCACCACCCCCTGCATCGTGACCGCCACCGCCGCGAGCAGCGCGGGCACTGCCCTGCTCCGGGTGGCCAGCGTGTAGAGCACGAGCGGCAGGCCGAACGGGTCCGCCTGCGGGATGAGGAACTCCCGCATCCCCAGCCCGCCGGCCAGCACGACCACGAACACCGCCCGCGGCCACAGGCGCCTGACCGCGAGGGGCAGGCTGGTGGCCAGGGCCACCGTGTGGTCGAGCACGTCGGGCGGCGCGGGATTACGCGAAGTGATGAGCCCGAGGAAGCCGGCTGCCAGCAGCAGGGCCACCACGGTGTCGAGGGACACCCAGGCCCAGTCCGGTATCCGGCTCAGCAGGGGGAGTCGGGGCTGATCAGGCACATCCTCGACCCTAGCCACCGGGCTCGGCGGCGCGTATCGGTCTCAGGACCGATGCGCGGGCCGGCCGCCGAGGCGGATCGTGACGGACATGATCGAAGTCATCGGATTGACCAGACGCTTCGGGCAGAGCGCCGCTGTCGACGACCTGTCCTTCACCGTCACCCCCGGAAAGATCACCGGATTCCTCGGGCCGAACGGCGCGGGCAAGACCACGACCATGCGGATCATCCTCGGACTCGACCGGCCGGCCTCCGGACGGGCCACCGTGAACGGCGTGCCGTACCGGACATTGGACAGGCCCCTCACCCATGTCGGCGCGTTGCTCGACGCGAGCGCCGTGCAGGGCGGACGCCGTGCCGAGCAGCACCTGCAGTGGCTGGCCAGAGCCAACGGGATCTCCCGCACGCGCATCGGCGGGCTGCTGGAGCTGGTCGGGCTCGGCGAAGCGGGGCGCAAGCGGGTGGGCGGCTTCTCCCTCGGCATGAAGCAGCGGCTGGGGCTGGCCGCCGCGCTGCTCGGCGATCCCGAGGTACTGCTGCTCGACGAGCCGCTCAACGGGCTCGACCCCGAAGGCATCCGGTGGCTGCGCGGGCTGCTGAAGTCGCTGGCAGCCGAGGGGCGGACCGTGCTGGTCTCCAGCCATCTCATGCACGAGATGGCGGTCACCGCCGATCACCTGATCGTTATCGGGCGGGGCCGGCTGCTGGCCGACACGGAGATCACGCAGTTCGTGCGGCCCGGGATGTCGCTGGAGGACACGTTCATGAATGTCATCGAAGGGAGCGCGTCGTGAATGCCGTCGCCGCCGAGTGGATCAAGTTGCGCACGTTGCGTTCGACCTGGTGGGCCCTGGGCGTGGGGGTGCTGACGGCGCTCGCGCTCACCGCGCTCGGCGCATCCACCGTGATCTCGCGCTGGGACCCGGGTCAGACGGGCGAGCAGGCCGCGATGGGGATCGTCGTGGCCGTCTATGTCGGAGTCGTGCTGGCTCAGCTGCCGCTCGGCATGCTCGGCACCATGTCGATCAGCGGTGAGTACACCTCCGGCATGATTCACACGACCTTCGTCGCCACGCCGTCGCGCTCACGGGTGTTGCTCGCCAAGGCGTCCGTGCTGGGTGGGATCGCCATCGCCACCTCGCTGCTCATCGCGGTCCCCGGATACCTGTACGGGCACACGGTAGCCTCCGGGTTCGACCTCACGCTGCCACCCGCCGGAGCATGGGCAGTGATCGGCGGCGGCACGCTCATGATCGTGATGACCACGATGCTCGGCCTTGCACTCGGTGCGATCTTCCGCAACGGCGTCGTGGCCATCTCCGTGCTCGTGGTGCTCATGGTGCTGGTTCCCTTCGCCGGGCGGATGTTGCCGGGGGGTGAGGTGGTCAACCGGATCCTGCCGGGCTATCCGGCGCTCCAGCTCATCGAGCAGATGCCGGACATCATGCCGGACGCGGCCGCCTTCGCCGTCCTGGGCGCCTGGGCTGTGGTACCGCTGCTGATCGCGGTCCTCGCCAACAAGCGGTGTCCTAGCGCTGTGTTCCTCAAACGCTGTGGGATGCCCCTGGTCAGCCCGTCTGGTTCTGGCCCCGCCCACATGTGAGCGATGACCGCTGACCCAACCTTTGAGTGGGGGTGTCCCACCCATCGCTCAGCGCCCGGTGTCGCCGGGCGCGAGCAAGCTGGTGAGCTCGGCGAGGGCTTCTGGGGAGGGATTGAAGTAGCGGCGCAGGTTCTCCGGCTTCTTATGCCGCGACTTGGCCATCAGCATCAGCAGGCTCGCTCCGGCCTGCCCGAGGTGCCTCAGGGCCGAGTGGCGGAACTCGTGCAGATCCCAGCCTGTGCCCGGCCCGCCGATGGCGGTGTGCTCATCCAGCAGGGCACGGGTCTGCCCATACGACAGCCGGGCCAAGCCGGTGTCGGGGCACACGGCTCGCGCGTCGACCACCTTCCCGGGGCCGGGGCGGCGGTGGGGGAGGAACACCGGGCCGTGGGTGCGGCCCTTGAGCAGGCGGGGTAGCAGGCGGGGCGGCAGCCGGGCGGTGCCGGCGTCCCAGTAGAGGTTTTCCAGCACGGAGTCTTCACGCACCTGGCCGCGCGGGCGGGCCTTGGTCCGCGCACCTTTGGCCTTGACCTGGCATCGGCGTCCGGCGAAGTCCAGGTCCTCGATGTTCACGCCCAAGATCTCTTCCGACCGGCCGGTGCTCTCACACAGCTTCCGCGGTCCGCACCGCCACCGCGGGCCCGAAGTCCCGCCGGTCACCAGCACCGCCTCCGGACAGCGGCCGACCCGTCAGGGAGACGTCAAGATCGGTTAGCGTAGAGACACCCGATTCTCTTTTTTGCGGCACCGCTGATGGCAGCGATCGACCTCCCGGACGTGCGCCGACGATCGTTCGCCGGACCCGGCCGCCGCGACCGACCATCCAGCGACCGTCCCCTAGCGAAAGAGATCCATGACCCACCGGTCTGATGGCGCCCGTCCCGCCTACGCCTTCGACAACGCCAACGCCCATGCCGGAGGCCAGCACGACAGTCTCGCCCGGCTGCTGGATCCCGGCACCTTCCAGCGCCTCGAACAGACCGCGATCACCGATGGCTGGGAATGCCTGGAGATAGGCGCCGGCGGTGGCAGCGTCGCCGTCTGGCTCGCCGAACGCGTCGCCCCCACCGGCCGCGTGCTCGCCACCGACATCCAGCCGCAACTCATCCCCGACGTTCCCGGTCTCACCGTGGCCAGGCATGATGTGACCACCGATCCGCTGCTGGACGATGCCTTCGATCTGATCCACGCCCGTCTGGTCCTCAGCCACCTCCCCGAGCGCCACCAGGTTCTCCGCAAGCTCCTCGCCGCGCTCAAGCCAGGTGGAGTCATCCAGATCGATGAGATCGACACCACACACTGGCCGATCCTCACCGCGGCGACACCGCAGGATGCCAAGGCCTACCACGCCTATCTCCTCGGGCTCGTCGGCGTCCTGCGCGCGGCCGGCGCCGACCCGTCCTGGGGCCCGCAGGTCGCCGCCGCCCTCACCGATGCCGGGTTCACCGACGTCGACCCACAGTGTCACAGCGAGGTATGGGGACCGGATTCAGCCGGGGCGGCGCTGCTGCTCAGCAACAGCCGGCATCTGGAGCCGGCCCTGCTGGCGCACGGTCTGACGGAATCGGACCTCGAGGCGGCCCGTGCGGCGATCGTCCATCCCGTTTTCCGGGCGGTGTCCTTCACCGTGCACACCGTTCAAGCGCGCAGGCCCGCTTGATCGCAGAAGATCCGGCCATTCATCAGCGGCCCGCCCGCCGCGAAGCGAACGGCAGCACCCGCACCTGCCGACTCCCTCGATCGTCGGGAACGCCCGCCTTCTTGGTAGGCAGATTCTTGGGTAGGCAGATGAAAGGCCCGATGCGGGGGGAAACTCCTGCCTGACAACGGAGCCGATCACGCACAGCTACGTCACCCTGGGTGACGCCGACCCGAGTGGAGGGCCACAGTCCGGCCCTCCGCTCCCGAGCGTGTCCCCAGCCGCCGGGTAGCTGTTCCACACGTCTTCGCCCTTGATCCGGGATCGGCATCGCCCCGGTGTCATGGGGTCCCGGTAGTGCTCGCCGAAAATCCAACGGATCTCGCCGACCAGCGTCGACCTGGAGCATCTGGGCAAGGTCGGCGGCATCCTCGGTCCAGTCCACCGCACCCACCGACCGGCGCGCCAGTCCTGCGGCGCCCTCGCGTCAGGGCAGGTCAGGGGTATATCCACTGGATTTTCCGCGATTACTGCCGGGGCCTCTTCAGGGCCGACTGTCATCACCGGTCGAAGCATTAAGCGGATAGTTCATCCGATTGTGTTACTGTCCCACCTAAGCGGATGAACTATCCGGTTATCTGGGTGGAGGGGCTCATGATGAAGACAGCTGTGGTCACGGCCGGCACGGGGGGCATCGGCCTGGAGACCGCGCTGGGGCTGGCCGCCGCAGGGTTCGCGGTCACTGTGGTCGGGCGCGACGCCGACCGGGGAGCCAGGGCGGTTGAGCGGATCAACGCGACGCAACCGGCGCACCCCGGCCGGTTCCTGTCCGCCGACCTCGCCTCGCTCGACCAGGTCCGCGCGCTGGCCGACAGCATCGCCGCCGACCACGCGGCGTCGGGGAAACCGTTGACGGTGCTGGTCAACAACGTTGGGGCGATGTTCGCCGAGCGCGCGGACCTGGGCGGCGTCGAGGCGTCGTTCGTCGTCAACCACCTCTCGCCGTATCTGCTGACCGAACTACTGCTGCCCACGCTCACCGCCGGGGCGCCGAGCAGGATCGTGAACGTGACCTCGGGCGCGGTCGGCGCCGCCAAGCGGGTGTTCGACGCCGTCGAGCCGCCAGGCGGCTACTACGGCTTCCACTGGTACGGCCGCGCCAAGCTCGCCAACCTCGCCTACACGCTCGACCTGGCGAGGCGGCTGGACGGCACGGGCGTGTCAGTCTTCGCCGCCGATCCCGGAGGCGCCGCGACCGACATGACCAACGGCACCCTGACCGACCCGAAGATCGTCTCTCCTGCCCTGCGGCTGCTGTGGCCGCTGGTACGCCGCAAGTTCGAACGCTCCACCTCCGGTCCGGCGTCCGCGGCGGCCAGGCCCTCGATCACCGCCGCCACCGACCACGCGCTGACCGGCCGGACCGGCCTCGTCATCGGGCCCCAGGCACACCCCGTCGCCCCGTTCCGTGCGGCGACCGACCGCCGCATCGCCGAGGCCGTACACCTGCTCAGCGAGACCCACGCGCCTGCGGCCAGAGCGGATGCATGACCATCGGCAGGTGCGTCCCCGGCCGCCCGCCGGTCACACGACCAGCGCCGGCGCGCTCCCGTCGCTCTCTCGGGAAACACACCGAACTCCCACCGCTCCCCGTTCGCCCGTTGCGCATGAGGGCACAACCATGACCGCCGAACCAGTAGCTGGAGATCATCACCGGCTTCCTCGGCCAGGAGCACGACGCGTGCTGACAGCCCGCGGTGGGCGGGCCAGGCAGCCCCGACAGCCAGGTCGCGCGGGAACGCCCGCATATGATCAGACGACGAGCCTGTGAACCAAGACGAGCAACCTGGATTCTTCACATGACGACCACACAGCTGCGCAAAGACGCCGCCCGCAACTGGGAGCGGATCGTCGCCACCGCCCGCGACCTGGTCGATCAGGGCGCCGCATTGCAGCTCAACGACGTCGCACGCCGGGCAGGCCTCGGGGTCGCCACGGTCTACCGGCACTTCGTCACCCCCGAGGCACTGCTGGAGACCGTCGCCGCTCCCTGCCTGGAAGCCCTGGCCGCGCATGGCGAGCAGGCTTTGGCCGACGCCGACCCCTGGCGGGCGCTGGAGGGCTTCCTGTCCCGCATCGTCGAAGCGCAGGTCACCGACGCCGCCCTGCCCCCGGTCGCCGCCGCGACCACGGACACCCTGCCGCGCACCACGGAACTCAAGAAGTCACTCGCGTCCGCCGGCACCACACTCCTCGAGCGGGCCCGCGACGCCGGAGCCGTCCGCCCCGACCTCGCCGCCGCCGACCTCGTCCCGCTCATGTGCGGCATCGCCCACGCCGTGACCGTCCACGGCGGCACCCCCACCGCCCGGATCGACACCGCCCACCGTTACCTCGCCACCCTGCTCGAAGGCATGCGCCCCACCCCGCCGAACACGTGAGCTCCAGGATCACGTTTTCTCACAGACGACGGCCGCCACCTATGGATGATCATGTGGGCCATGGAGGTACGTGAGCGGGACTACGGGTTTTCCTCTGCTCAGCAAGACGAGATCTGGCGGCGCTGGCGCGACGGGGAGTCGTTCAACGCGATGGGCCGTGTGCCGGCGCGCCGATGCACCACGTCCGCCGTTTTCTCGCGCGGAGCGGCGGCGTGCGCCAAACCCCCGCGGCGACGTTCCACACGGCACCTGACCGCCGCCGAACGCGAGGAGATCTCCCGGGGCATCGCCGCAGGGGTGTCCGCTCGGCTGCCGGCCAAGCGGCTGGGCGGGGCCTCCTCGACGATCTCCCGGGGGATCGCCGGCAACGGCGGCCGGGAGGATTGCCGGGCCGGTCCTGCCGACGCGCAGACCTATGCGCGGGCACGTCGGCCGGAAATGGCCCGCCGGCCCAGCGGCCGCGGTGTCCTGCGGGACATGGTCCCGCTCAGCGCCCGCCCGGCCGAAGCCGACGATCGCACGCTGCCCGGCCACTGGGAGGGTGACCTGGTGATGGGCACCCACCCCTCGGCCATCGCCACGCTGGTCGAGCGCACCAGCCGCTACACCCGCCCGATCGCGCTGCCCGAGGGCACCCAGGCCGAGCAGGTCCGCCCTTATCTGACCGGCAGCGTCCTGGCCGTTCCGCAACGGCTGCGGCGCTCGCTGACCTGGGACCGCGGCCGGGGTGCCCTGAGCCGATCACGTGCATCGACCGAACGATTTTTCGACACCCGAGGCGGACATCGAGCCCACCGACATCGGAACGGTGGTCGACGGCAACTCCGCCCATGTCGGCTCGCTGACGCCACCGACCGTTCCGTTGTCGGTCAAGCCCCAACCCGGCGCGGACGGGCTTGTCGAGCATCCTGAAAATCTGCTGCATGATGTGCCGGAAATATTTTTCTGATTGCGGATGGGCATCCGGCGCATCGATACGCTCAGAACAAAGCGTTCGTCAAGTCGACGGAAGGCCGGTTGGAGTTGTTTTCTTCCGCCGTACCCGGCCCCATGTCCCTGGGTTTAGCTGCCTTCTCAGTAATACATGAACGTTGCCAGAAGGCCGTTGCTCATGATCTGGGTGAGAAGCTCCCCTGGCCCGGCCCCCCATGCATTGGCGGCGTTGGCCAAGGCATAGACGTCCCCGTAGTTGCCCATCCAATGCCATCCCGGGACCGCAGCCGCGTTCGCCGCGGAGCACGCCTTGAAGAGCTCGATGCCCTGTTGAGTGGTTAGGACCTGATCACGAGCCGGCTCGTAACAGGTAGGGGCCGCGCTGGTCGACGCCTTCGGGGCGGGTGCGTCTGCCGACGCCGAAGCCGACACGCCGATCACTAACGCGGCGGAAACGGACACCAGAGCGAGTGTGCGTAGCCGGTTCAAGGTTTGACCCTCCTGTGAGGTCCCGAGTGTTCGAGAGCGAACACCGGAATAATCTAACGACGGACTGCCCGCGTCGATATAGAAACTCGAAAAAGAAACCAGAGAGGCAAAACAATTTGGTGGTGCAGTTGGGGCGGGCATCAACTGCACACCGATAACGCAGCGCCCATCAAAAAATCACTGATACTCCTGATCTGGTCTCATCTAGGGCCTGTTGCGAAAGTCGATCAAGGTCGTAGATGATCAAACGCCGTGGGGCGCGGAGATCTGACAAACAGCCAGGGGGCGCGGCTTGAGCCGTTGCTGCCTTCGGGCAAGAAGTGGGGCCGGCCGCCGACCTGGACGCGTCGACAGCTGATCGACGGCATACGGTGGCGGACCAGGACCGGTGCACCCTGGCGGGACGTTCCGGAGCGGTACGGGCCATGGGACCGGGCCTACGACCTGTTCCGACGCTGGCAGCGCGACGGCACCTGGGAGCGGATATGCGAGCAGCTGCAGGCCGAAGCCGACGCGCAGGGCCTCGTCACATGGGACGTCAGTGTGGACTCCACCGTCGCCAGGGCGCACCAGCACGCCGCCGGGGCGCGGAAAAAGGGGCACTGCAGAAGGAACCTCCCGGTGGCGTCGACGCCGAGCCCGACGATCACGGCCTCGGGCGTTCGTGCGGCGGGCTGACCACCAAGCTGCACCTGGCGGTCGAGCAGGGACAGAAGCCGCTGTCACTGCTCGTCACCGCCGGCCACCGGCACGACAGCCCGCAGTTCCAGCCGGTCCTGGAGGCCATCCGGGTGCCTCGGACCAGTCCTGGCCGGCCGCGGACCCGGCCGGACAAGGTCCGGGCTGATTAAGTCTACGGCTCCCGCGAGAACCGTGCCTACCTGCGCAGACCGGCATCGGCTGCACGATCCCGGAGAAGGCCGATCAAGTCCGCAACCGCAAGAAGCGCGGTTCGCGAGGTGGCCGGCCGCCGAAGTTCGACAAGATCGACTACCGTGAGCGCCATGCGGTGGAGTGCGGAATCAACCGGCTGAAGAGACACCGAGCCGTGACCACGAGATACGACAAGTTGGCCGTTCGCTATGAGGCGACCGCGCTGGTCGCTGCCATCAACGAGTGGCTGTGACCAGCACTCTCGCGACAGAACCTAGTGGTCGGCTGATTGTGGCAAACCGGAGTCGGGGTCCAATCCCGCTTTCCAGCGCTTCTGTGCTTCGAGCCAGTGCACGTAGCGCGGCGAGGCGTCACGCAGGTCGATGCTGAGAGGGTAGGGGTCGTACTCGTCCAGGAGCAGCATGCGGAGGAACTCGACCATGCCACAGGGGAAGAGTGTGAAGTCCTCGCGGGTGTGCCGGCCGCAGACCAGGACGGGCCACTGGTCGGGGTCGGGGTCGGTGGTCAGCCAGCACAGGATGTCGGGGCCCGAAGTGATGCCCCAGGCGAGGATGTGGTTCGGGTCGATGTCGAGACCTTCTTGACCGCCCAGCATCTCCCAGGTGTAACGGGCGTTCTCCGTCTCCTCCTCGAAGGTCCCGGGGTCCCACTGGATGTACTCCTTGGGCAACGGCATGAGGATGCCGACCTCGGCGAACGAGCCGGCGCCATAGATGGACATGAAGGCCATGTAGTCACGCGGGAACCGCGTGCCCCACCGCGTCTCTGCTGCCGACCAGTCGATTTCCTCGTCCGCGCCGAGATCTGAAGGCAGGATCTTGGTCAGCGCTGCGATACCTGTCGGGTCTTCCACGGCAATCCCTTCGACGACGTGGCCGGGGAGTCTACGAGGTCACACCGACACAACGCCGCAACGGGGTCAGACGCACCAGCGAGTGTGCCCAGCACTTTCGCAACAGGCTCTAGTCGCATGGGCCGAGCGGAGGGCCTGGTGCCCGATGCCGGTGGCCGACGATCGCGAGCAGTTCGAGTCCCGGCATCTGGCCGGCCATTTCTGGTCCACGATCGAAAAGCCCGCGTCCGATCAGGCGGACCTGCGCACCGACGGCGAGCTCTACCGGCGGTGACGAGAGCAGGTCGCGGCCCGGGCCGACGGGAAGGGACGCCGCGAGTTCGAGCCGATCCTGCGTGCCATCCGAGCCTTCTACGCCGACCTGCGAGCCTGGGCTGCCGCCGAGGCCGAGCAATGGGCGATCTGGGTCGTGCCCTGTCCCGCCAGCGACGCGGAAGTCCGCGGCTTCGGGGTCCGCAAGCGGCGCGTCAAGGAACGGATGGACGACAGAACCCGCCAGCGCCAACCACTGCTGAGCACACTCGTGGGATATATGGAGGCCCGGTACGGGCACCGACGCGCCCTGCTTGAGCACGCCGCCGCAGCGGGCGACGGGGAAACGGTCATCCTCGATGGCCGTAGCTACCAGCGTTTGTGGAGCCGGGTCGACGAACGGCGGATCAGGCTCGGCGGCAAGGCGAACATACGTGAATAAGTGGCTGCGCGGATAGGGGCGGTTGGGGAGACTGGTGGCAGAGCGGGTACGAGTCCTGGCGATCATGGAGTGGCGACATTGTGTGATCGTTGGGGAGACTTGTGCCTGTTCTGCCGTCCTGGCTGACCGAACCGCTGTGGGAGCAGTTCGCGGCCCTGTTGCCAATGCGGCCGGAGTTCCACCCGGGCCATCCGTTGGGCTGTCATCGCAGGCGTATCGGTGACCGGGTCGTCTTCGACAAGCTGCTGCAGCTGCGTTTCGGCTGTTCCTACGAGGCGATCGCGGATGCGACGTGCTCGGCCACGACGATCCGCAGCCGTCGTGACGAGTGGATACGTCTGGGTGTCTTCGCGCAGTTCAAGCGGATCGCGCTGGAGTCCTACGACCGGATCGTCGGCCTGGTCCTGGACCGGATTGCTGTGGACGGCTGCATCACCAAGGCGCCTGGTGGTGGTGAGGTGGCGGGGCGTTCCCCGGTCGACCGCGGCAAGCAGGGCTTGAAGCGTTCCGGGATGACGGACGGTTACGGCATTCCGCTGGGCCGTGTCCTGGCCGGAGCGAACCGTCACGACTCCCCGCTGCTCGCCGCGACCCTGGACCTGCTGGACGACCTCCGGCCCCTGCCCGACGACATCACCGTGCACCTGGACGCCGGCTACGACTCCGACAAGACCCGCGCCCTGCTTGCCGAACATGGCCTGGACGGCCGGATCGCGCACAAGGGCGAGAAGGCACCGGTCCAGGCAAGCGACAGGTGGCATGTGGAGCGTACCCATGCCTGGCAGAACGCCTTCCAGCGCCTCGCCCGCTGCCACAAACACCACGCAACGGTCATTAACGCGTTCTTCGATCTCGCCGACACCGTCATCACCGTACGCAGCCTGATCCGCCGGGCCTGGACAACCCACCGCTGGGACAACCGACCCAACCGCCACCCGTGAACACACGCCCGATGGCGCGTCGAGCGGTTCATTGCTCGTCGTCGAGGCCCTCAACGTCGACAGGCTGCCTTCCGTTGAACGTCACGAGGATTCCGTAGGGGTCCGCCAGCCGGAGCCTGCTCTCCGTGAAACGGATTGCCCAGGTTTGGTCGGCCCACACGGTTGCTTCGGGAACTGCCAGTGGCAACTCCGGAAGGTCGAGCCAGCTCAGTTCCTCAGTTGTGAGTTCGAAGTGCGATTCCCGGAGTCGGGTGCGGCAGTACTCCAAAGCTTGGTCGACGAAGACATCGAAGTGGCTCACGACGTCGTGAGCGAAATGGAGGGTGGCCTCTTCTGGCGGGGCGGCTGGCTCGATCACCAGACTCATCCCGGTCTCGACCGCGCCTGTCGGCTCCGGGAAGTAACCGGTCCAGCAGGCCAGCGATGGAGGGCTCTCCATCCTTCTCAACACAACCCCGGCGATACGCACGGTCGCGGGCAGTTTCGCGTCAACGCCAGGCTCTTCAGCGCCCGAGCTTCTCGTGGGTGCGCCGTTGTCGGTCATTGGCTCAGCATAGGTCAGGCCTGGTCACGATGATGATCGACAGCCGAGGCACGTAGCCACTGGTGCCCTCCGCCCCAAGCCCTATTCGCGCGGTCTGTAAGGGACTTGCGATGAAAGCGTGAGGTGTCCCTCTCGGCTCGGGGCCTGACGGGTGACCCGCAGCCGCATGCCGAGTCGTACGCCGTGACCCACCCCGGCTCCGGACGGCCAGTGGCCACCGCTCCCTGGCCCGTCACGTCCGTGACGGGCCGCGCGACCTTCGACGGGGCAGGACCCCCGCCCCGTCGCGGCCTGCCCTCCGGGTAGCTGTCCAGAGATACGGACTGGACTGCGAGTTCTACCGATGCTGCCTGTGACGGCGTGTGCAAGACTCGCTGGATGGCTTTTGCTGTGCTGCGGGCCGCATGCGGCCCGCAGCACAGCAACCGGGATCGGACAGAACGCGAGGAGTCAGGTGTCCTTCGAGCAGTGGAGCACACGTTGGGAATCAGTACCGCTGTCCGAGGCAGCAGAGCGCTACGACATCTGCAAGGCCAGCGACAACCACGTGGAGGACCTGGAAGAGCTCTTCGAGGACGGACCGGAGTGCTTCTTCGTTCACCAGGGTGACCTCACCGTCGACGGGCCTTTGTCGATAGGGAACGACCCTGGTCTGGCCCAGGACACCGTTTACGTCATCGATGGCGACCTGACGGTCAACGGGCCGATGCGCTTTTTGAACGCAGACGTCTGCACGCCGCTTTATATCACCGGCTCGGTCACCGCGCAGCACCTGATGTGCCTCCTGGACAGCAATCTTTTCATCGGCGGCTCGCTCACTGTCGGGGGCCTGCTGATGACGGAACTCTCCGACATGGGAATGCTCGTCGTACACGGTGCTGCATCTGCGGGCGCGTGGCTCGAAACATGGGACAGGGGTGACGTCACCTTTGTCGGTGATCTGAAGGCCCGTCGGCTGCGCGTGTCCGAGGGCGATTACCTCGAAGACTCCGACGCGGATGACGCGGCTGACATCCTGTTGCCCGAGTTCCTGGACGGCGACACCGGAGATGCCTCGGAAAAACTCTGGGAAGCCGCGCGTGAAGGACGTCCCCTGCTGCGCCCCTGATTTCCTGCCGGTTTGATCGGCAACCGCGGATGAGGGCAACTGGGTGAAGCCTGTCTGCACGGGCGGGGAGATGGTGTGCCTGGACGATGTCGGCGATCAGTTGTGGGACACCCATCCCGGCGGTAGCCGCGCCCTGGGCGCGGGTGTCCTCCAGCTGCGTGCGCAGGGCGCGCAGCTGCTCGTCGCCGGCGCGGCGCAGTTCCTCCAGCTCGGTGCGTGTCGCGTCGGTCTGGGCGCGGG